>NZ_AKJB01000076.1:0-36016 GCF_000282555.1 Pseudomonas sp. GM102
GAGCGGCAGCCGCTGCCACACAAGCGCCTGCCGCAGGTAGCGAACCGGCTGATCCGGCGAAGGAAAAACTGTATTACGATGCAGCCTTCGACCTGATCAAGGCCAAGGATTTCGACAAGGCCAGCCAGGCTTTCGCCGCATTCCTGCGCAAATACCCGAACAGCCAATACGCGGGCAACGCCCAGTACTGGTTGGGTGAAGTGAACCTGGCCAAAGGTGATCTGCAAGGCGCAGGTCAGGCATTTGCCAAGGTTTCGCAGCTGTACCCCAAGCACCCAAAAGTGCCTGACTCGCTGTACAAGCTCGCTGATGTAGAGCGCCGCCTTGGTCATACCGACCGGGTCAAAGGCATTCTGCAGCAGGTTGTGTCCCAGTATCCGGGCACTTCCGCCGCTCAGTTGGCTCAACGCGATTTGCAGCGCATGTAAGCTTGCTTGACGCGTTTAGAAGAAACCCGCGCTTGTCGCGGGTTTTTTCGTTAGAATTCATGCCCTTTTTATGAAACACGCTTTTTGGGATCTGCGCGTTGGCGAGGTTCCTTGAAGTGCCTGACGGAGGCGGACAGCCTGTTTAGCTGTTACGCCCGTGGCGACTATGCAAGACACATTGAGAATCACCGAAGTTTTCTACTCGTTGCAGGGTGAAACGCGGACTGCCGGGCTGCCCACTGTTTTTGTGCGCCTGACCGGTTGCCCATTGCGTTGCCAATACTGCGACAGCGCCTACGCGTTCACTGGCGGCACCATTCGCACGCTCGACGACATCCTCGAGCAAGTGGCCGGTTTTCGCCCGCGTTATGTTTGTGTCACGGGCGGCGAGCCCCTGGCGCAACCGAATGCCATCCCCTTGCTCAAACAGTTGTGTGACGCCGGCTACGAAGTGTCGCTGGAAACCAGTGGCGCGCTGGATATCTCGGCGGTCGATCCACGGGTCAGTCGCGTCGTCGACCTGAAAACCCCGGGTTCTAAGGAAGCGCACCGCAACCGCTATGAGAACATCGAGCTGCTCACGCCTAACGATCAGGTAAAGTTTGTCATCTGCTCGCGGGAAGACTACGACTGGGCCGTGTCCAAGCTGATTCAATACGGTCTGGATCAGCGTGCCGGCGAAGTCCTGTTCTCGCCGAGCCACCATGACCTGAGCGCGCGCGATCTGGCGGACTGGGTGGTGGCGGACAATCTGCCTGTGCGTCTGCAATTGCAGCTGCATAAATATCTTTGGAATGACGAGCCGGGGCGCTGAAATGACTGAACAAACGAACACCGCAGAAAAACGTGCGGTCATCCTGCTGTCCGGCGGCCTTGACTCCGCGACAGTCGTGGCCATGGCCCGTGCCGAAGGCTACAGCTGCTACACCATGAGCTTCGATTACGGTCAACGGTCTCATGCCGAATTGCACGCCGCCGCACGTGTCGCCCAAGACCTGGGTGTGGTCGAGCACAAGGTGATCGGCCTGAACCTGAACGGCATCGGCGGTTCGGCATTGACCGACACCAGTATCGACGTGCCGGAAGAAGCGGGCGAAGGTATTCCGGTGACTTACGTGCCGGCACGCAACACCGTTTTCTTGTCCCTGGCGTTGGGCTGGGCTGAAGTACTCGGTGCTCGCGACATCTTTATCGGGGTCAACGCGGTGGATTACTCCGGTTACCCGGATTGCCGTCCCGAGTTCATCGAAGCCTTCGAGCGCATGGCCAACCTCGCGACCAAGGCCGGGGTAGAAGGGCAGGGCTTCCGTATCCAGGCGCCACTGCAGAACCTGAGCAAGGCGCAGATCGTTCAGGCTGGGGTGAAGCTTGGTGTCGATTACGGGCTGACCGTTTCCTGCTATCAAGCGGACGATAATGGCCGTGCCTGCGGTAAATGCGACAGCTGCCGCCTGCGTGCAGAAGGCTTCGCGGCGGCCGGTGTGACTGACCCAACACCTTATTTTTGATTTATTTCAAATTAGGTGTTGAATAGTCCTTAAAAATCAGTATTATACGCGCCACCACACAGCGGGTCGTTAGCTCAGTTGGTAGAGCAGTTGGCTTTTAACCAATTGGTCGTAGGTTCGAATCCCACACGACCCACCATTTTAAAAAATCTGGAAGGCCCACGTAAGTGAGGATTTCCGGGTTTTTTTTTGCCCGCGATTTGAGGTCGACTCAGTCCGGGTGACGCAGGTCAGAATCATCTTTTGCATCCATGGGATATTCTGTAGCCTTGCGCAGCTTCAACGCTATCCACGCCTGATGAATACTCACTCTCCCGGCGGTACCCTTAAGGGTCCGGAGCCGGGTGTATACTCGACTTTCGCGCGAAAGCGCCTGCAGGTCTTGCGAACATGACGCAGATTTCCGAACGCCTTCTGGTTCAAGCCCACCTCGACGCCAAGCAGCCCAAGCCGCTGACAGCCGAGGAAGAGGCTTATTACCGTACTGCCATCGCTGCCGAGCTCAAGGCTCAGGACGCGGTGCTGGTTGCCCACTTCTATTGTGATCCGGTCATTCAGGCCCTGGCCGAAGAAACCGGTGGCTGCGTCTCCGACTCTCTGGAGATGGCCCGCTTCGGCAATGCCCATCCGGCCAAGACCGTGGTGGTCGCTGGCGTGAAGTTCATGGGCGAGACCGCGAAAATCCTCAACCCTGAAAAGCGCGTGCTGATGCCGACCCTGGAAGCGACCTGCTCGCTGGACCTGGGTTGCCCGGTAGACGAGTTCTCGGCGTTCTGCGATCAGCACCCGGAACGTACAGTGGTGGTGTATGCCAACACCTCGGCGGCGGTCAAAGCCCGGGCAGACTGGGTGGTGACATCCAGCTGTGCGCTGGAAATCGTCGAAAGCCTGATGGATAACGGCGAAACCATCATCTGGGCCCCGGACAAGCACCTGGGCACTTACATCCAGCGCAAGACCGGTGCCGACATGCTGCTGTGGGACGGTGCCTGCATCGTTCACGAAGAGTTCAAGGCCAAGCAGCTCGAAGACATGAAGGCGCTGTACCCGGATGCGGCCATTCTGGTGCACCCGGAGTCGCCGACTGCCGTCATCGAGTTGGCCGACGCGGTGGGTTCCACCAGTCAGCTGATCGCTGCGGCGCAAAGTCTGCCGAACAAGACCCTGATCGTCGCGACCGACCGCGGCATCTTCTACAAGATGCAGCAGCTGTGCCCGGACAAGGTCTTTATCGAGGCGCCAACGGCCGGTAACGGCGCGGCCTGCCGCAGTTGCGCGCATTGCCCGTGGATGGCGATGAACACCCTTGAGCGCATGCTGAAGAGCTTGAGGGAAGGGACTAACGAGATCTTCGTCGACCCGGCGTTGATTCCGCAGGCGATTCGGCCGCTCAAGCGCATGCTTGATTTCACGCAGGCGGCGCGGATGAAGTTGGCCGGCAACGCCTAATACTTACTGTGGCGAGAGCTGTTGTGGCGAGGGAGCTTGCTCCCGCTCGGTTGCGCAGCAGCCGCATTTGGGGGCGCTTCGCACCCCAGCGGGAGCAAGCTCCCTCGCCACCGTGATTTGCATTGCCTGTGCTATTTGGTCTTCTTCGGAATCCGCACCAACTGGGTGTTGGAGTAAATGTCATGCCAGCTGCGCTTCTGCTTGTCGAACAGCGACCAGAAGAACCCCAGCCCGAGGCATAGCCAGGACGCGATCGATACCACAAAGCGCAGCAGTGCCTGCCACAGGCTGATGGATGAGCCATCGGCGTTTTGCACGCGGATGCCCCACACCTGCATCCCCAGCGTCTGCCCCGACCAAGTCCAGAACTTGGCAAAGAAACCGAACAGCACGAACAACAGCACCGTTGATAGCAGTGGATCACCGTCCAGTGCACCGGCTTCGGTCAAGGCACGCATTTGACCTTCGCCGATGATCGCCATCTGGATCATCTTGTAAATGCCGCTGGTGACGATCAGCAGGGCGGTGCATAACAGGAAGTCGTAGAACATCGCTGCCAGGCGACGACCCAGGCCGACGGCGGGGAAGTCGCCCTGTGGGTAGAGCAGGTGTTTCGACATGGCAGCCTCTGAATGGAAAAAGAAGCCATTTTACGGATTTACGCGCACAAAAAAGCCCCTGATGTCAGCATCAGGGGCTTTTTCGTTACAGAAGATCAGGCTTCTGCTTGTACTTCGTCAGCCTGCATGCCTTTCTGGCCTTGCACAGCAACGAAAGTCACTTTCTGGCCTTCTTTCAGGCTCTTGAAGCCGTTGCCCTGAATAGCGCGGAAATGTACGAACAGATCCGGACCGCTTTCTGGAGTGATAAAACCAAAACCTTTCTCGTCGTTAAACCACTTGACGGTACCGCTCTGACGTTGGGACATTTCTTATTTCCTTTGACGCAAAAATGAATGACAGCCTCCTTCTGATGAAAGAGTACTGGGGCTGGTTGCAGGAGAGTAAGAAGACGTCGAACGGGATGTAGCTAACTTGTAGGCTACTGCCCAGGTCACGATTCCAAGCGACCCATGCAAACACAGTGAACAAACTCTACGCCAACTACGGGAGAAAAAACAAGCCCTGCGAAGGCCCGTGTTTCCTCGGGTTGGTGACACTAGCGCAGGCTTATTCGATAGCGTCGTTCAGTTGTTTTCGATCGTTATAAGTAACGTTCATAAACGAAACGTGCGCACTGTTTTATGGCGGCTGCGTTACAGATTAGTGCACTATTAACGCAGCCGCGTTACTTATAGAAACAGTCAATCAACCGCGATAGTAGCGTTGTGGAACAAATGGCATTTTGCTTACAAGCAAAGGCACCTTTTTCCCACGAACAATCGCCCAAACTGGCGTATCCAAAGCGATGTAAGCGCTGTCGAGGTAACCCATGGCCAAAGGACCGCCGAGGGTCGGACCGAAGCCGCCGCTGCACACGCTGCCGATGATATCGCCGGCTTCGTTGACGATCTCTGCACCTTCGCGCACTGGTGTACGTTCCTGTGGCAGCAGGCCAACGCGTTTGCGGCTGACACCGGCTTGCTGCTGGGCGAACACGGTTTCAGCGCCAGGGAAGCCGCCGGCCCGCGCGCCATCGGCACGACGAGGCTTGGAGATGGCCCACAGCAGGCTGGCTTCGATTGGGGTGGTTTCGGTGTTCATGTCGTGACCGTAGAGGCACAGGCCAGCTTCCAGGCGCAGGGAGTCGCGAGCGCCGAGGCCGATGGCTGCCACTTCCGGCTCGGCCAGCAGGGCGCGAGCCAGGGCTTCGGCATTGGCGGCCGGTACGGATATTTCGAAACCGTCTTCACCGGTGTAACCCGAACGGCTGACAAAGCAGTCCACGCCCAACAGCTTCACGCGGGCGAACTGCATGAAGGTCATCTTCGCAACTTCAGGTGCCAGGCGTGCGAGCACGGTGACGGCGGCCGGGCCTTGCAACGCCAGCAATGCGCGTTCTTCGAACAGCGGTTCGATGCTGCACTGCTCGCCAATGTGCTTGCGCAGGTGCGCCAGGTCCTGATCCTTGCAAGCCGCGTTGACCACCAGGAACAGTTCGTCATTACCGAGGTTGGCGACCATCAGGTCGTCGAGGATGCCGCCGGTCTCGTTGGTGAACATTGCGTAGCGCTGCATACCCACCGGCAAGTCGATGATGTCCACCGGCACCAGGGTTTCCAGGGCTTTGGCCGCATTGGCGCCGGTCAGGCGGATCTGGCCCATGTGCGAAACATCGAACAGCCCGGCCTGATCACGGGTGTGCTGGTGTTCTTTCATCACGCCCAACGGGTATTGCACCGGCATGTCATAGCCGGCAAACGGCACCATGCGGGCGCCGAGTTCGAGGTGCAGTGCGTGCAACGGGGTTTTCAACAGTTGTTCGGTGGACATATCCAGCTCCTGAAAATAGTGCAGATGCGTGCATCAGCACTCGATAATGTTGACCGCCAAACCGCCACGGGCGGTTTCCTTGTATTTGCTTTTCATGTCGGCGCCGGTCTGGCGCATGGTGCGGATGACTTTGTCGAGGGAGACGAAGTGCTGACCGTCGCCGCGCAGGGCCATGCGCACCGCATTGATGGCCTTGACCGAGCCCATGGCATTGCGCTCGATGCAAGGCACTTGCACCAGCCCGCCAATCGGGTCGCAGGTCAGGCCGAGGTTGTGTTCCATGCCGATTTCGGCGGCGTTTTCCACCTGCTGCACGGATCCACCGAGTACTTCGCACAAGGCGCCGGCCGCCATGGAACAGGCGACGCCGACCTCACCCTGGCAACCGACTTCGGCGCCGGAGATCGAGGCGTTTTCCTTGTACAGAATGCCGATCGCGGCGGCTGTCAGCAGGAAACGCACGACGCCGTCTTCGTTGGCACCGGGGATGAAGCGCATGTAGTAATGCAGCACCGCCGGGATGATTCCGGCCGCACCATTGGTGGGCGCGGTGACCACGCGTCCGCCGTTGGCGTTTTCTTCGTTGACCGCCAAAGCGTAGAGGTTCACCCAGTCCAGCACCGACAGCGGATCGCGCAGTGACGATTCTGGGTTGTTGCACAGTTGCCGATGCAGTGCTGCAGCCCGGCGTTTGACCTTCAGCCCACCGGGCAAAATGCCTTCGTTGCGACAACCAGCGGCGACGCAGTCTTGCATCACTTGCCAGATCTTCAGCAAACCGGCACGGGTTTCCGCTTCCGGACGCCAGGCACTCTCATTGGTCAGCATCACTTGGCTGATGGACAAGCCATAGGTGGTGCAATGACCGAGCAGGTCCTTGGCGCTTTTGAACGGGAAGGTCAACGGGGTGGCGTCTTCGACGATGCGGTCGGCGCCGGCAGCGTCTTCATCGACCACGAAGCCACCACCGACCGAGTAGTACTCGCGGCTGCGGATTTGCAGACCGGCGGCATCGAACGCGCGAAAGATCATGCCGTTGGGGTGATACGCCAACGGTTTGCGGATCATCGCCAGGTGTTCTTTCTCGTTGAACGCAATGCTGTGTTCGCCGAGCAGGTTCAAGCGACCATTGCCGCGAATCTCTTGCAGGCGAGCGGCGACGGTTTCGGTGTCTACGGTATCCGGGTGTTCGCCTTCCAGGCCCAGCAACACAGCCTTGTCGCTGCCGTGGCCTTTGCCGGTGGCGCCGAGCGAGCCGTAGAGCTCGATTTTGACGCAAGTGGTTGCCGGCAGCAGCCCTTCACGGCGCAGACCTTCGGCGAAGCGCGCAGCAGCACGCATCGGGCCGACGGTGTGGGAGCTGGAGGGGCCGATGCCAATCTTGAACAGGTCGAACACGCTTAACGACATGGTTGTTCTCCGGTTTTCTTGTTATGGGAATTGGCGAAATGTCAGGCCAGGCACGATCCTGTGGGAGCTGGCCTGCCAGCGATTGCAGGGTGTCAGGCAACGGAAATGTCGACTGATGCACCGCTATCGCTGGCAGGCCAGCTCCCACAGGTTTTTGTGGTGTTCTTGAAATCGGGGGGCGAGTGAACCCGCCCCCCATTGGTTTAAGCGTAGCTTTCGATCGACGGGCAGGCGCAGACCAGGTTGCGATCGCCGAAGACGTTGTCGACGCGACCGACCGGTGGCCAGTACTTGCCTTCGATCAGCGATGCAACCGGGTACACCGCTTGCTCGCGGCTGTAGGGGTGAGTCCACTCGCCGACGATTTCAGCGGCGGTGTGCGGCGCGTTTTTCAGCGGGTTGTCGTCCTTGTCCAGCGTGCCGTTTTCCACCGCGCGGATTTCTTCGCGGATGCGGATCATGGCGTCGCAGAAGCGGTCCAGTTCTTCCTTGGATTCGCTTTCGGTCGGCTCGATCATCAACGTGCCGGCTACCGGGAACGACATGGTCGGGGCGTGGAAGCCGAAGTCGATCAGGCGCTTGGCGACGTCATCGACGCTGATGCCGCTGCTGTCTTTCAACGGACGCAGGTCGAGGATGCATTCATGCGCCACCAACCCGTTGCTGCCGGTGTACAGCACTGGGTAGTGCTCTTCGAGGCGACGGGAAATGTAGTTGGCGTTCAGGATCGCCAGTTGCGAAGCACGCTTGAGACCCGCGCCACCCATCATTCGAATGTACATCCAAGTGATCGGCAGAATGCTCGCGCTGCCGAACGGTGCCGCGCAGACCGCGCCTTCCTTGCGTTCCATCTGCGCGTGGCCCGGCAGGAACGGCGTCAGGTGCGACTTGACGCCAATCGGGCCGACGCCTGGGCCGCCACCGCCGTGTGGGATGCAGAAGGTTTTGTGCAGGTTCAGGTGGGACACGTCGCCGCCGAACTTGCCCGGTGCGCAGAGGCCGACCATGGCGTTCATGTTGGCGCCGTCGATGTACACCTGGCCGCCGTTGTCGTGAATGATGCCGCAGATTTCGCGGATGCCTTCTTCGAACACGCCGTGGGTGGACGGGTAGGTGATCATCAGCGCGGCGAGGTGTTCGCGGTGCTCGATGGCCTTGGCGCGCAGGTCTTCGATGTCGACGTTACCGCGGGCATCGCAGGCAGTCACAACCACACGCATGCCAGCCATGTTGGCGGTGGCCGGGTTGGTGCCGTGGGCAGACGAGGGGATCAGGCAGATGTCGCGACGGTCTTCGCCACGGCTCTGGTGGTAGGCACGAATCGCCAAGAGACCTGCGTATTCACCCTGGGAACCGGCGTTCGGTTGCAGGGAGATCGAGTCGTAACCGGTGGCGGCGCAGAGCATCGCTTCCAGTTCATCGGTCAGCTGCTGGTAGCCGGCGCTTTGCTCGGCCGGGGCGAACGGGTGCAAGGCACCGAATTCAGCCCAGGTCACCGGGATCATTTCGCTGGCGGCGTTGAGTTTCATGGTGCACGAACCCAGCGGGATCATGGTGCGATCCAGGGCCAGATCCTTGTCGGCGAGCTTGCGCAGGTAGCGCATCAGCTCGGTTTCCGAGTGATAACGGTTGAACACCGGGTGGCTGAGGATCGGCGATTGGCGAACCAGTGTGGCCGGGAGAGTGCTTTGCACCGAGGCGGCGAGGGCGGCGAAATCTGGCAGCGCCTTGCCTTCAGACAGCACGCTCCACAGGGTTTCAACGTCAGCTTGCGACGTGGTTTCGTCCAGCGACAGGCCCAGACGTTCAGCATCGACGACGCGCAGGTTGATGCGCTGGGCGCGAGCCTTGTCGTGCAAAGCAGCAGTTTGCGCGCCGGTCTTGACTGTCAGCGTGTCGAAGAAGTTGGCTTGCTCGACGGTCAGACCCAATGCGCTCAAGCCTTTGGCGAGGATCGCGGTCAGGTGATGAGTGCGCTGGGCGATCTGCGTCAGGCCTTTCGGGCCGTGGTACACGGCGTACATGCTGGCGATGTTGGCCAGTAGAACCTGGGCGGTGCAGATGTTGCTGGTGGCTTTCTCGCGGCGGATATGTTGCTCGCGGGTCTGCATGGCCAGGCGCAGGGCCGGCTTGCCGAAACGATCCACGGAAACACCGACCAGACGGCCTGGCATGTCACGCTTGAACGCGTCTTTGGTGGAGAAGTAGGCCGCGTGCGGGCCACCGAAACCCAGCGGCACGCCGAAGCGTTGCGCGCTGCCGATGGCCACGTCGGCGCCAAATTCGCCTGGCGGGGTCAGTACAGTCAGGGCCAGCAGATCAGCCGCGACGGCGACCAGCGCGTTGGCGGCGTGGAAACGCTCGGTCAGTTCGCGGTAGTCGAACACATCACCGTTGCTGGCCGGGTATTGCAGCAAAGCACCGAAGAATGCGCTGACGTCGCTCAGTTCGCGCTCGTCGCCGACCACCACGTCGATGCCCAACGGCTCGGCACGGGTGCGCAGCACGTCGAGGGTTTGCGGGTGACAATGAACCGAGGCGAAGAACGCGTGGCTGCCTTTGTTCTTGCTCAGGCGTTTGCAGAAGGTCATGGCTTCGGCAGCAGCGGTGGCTTCGTCGAGCAGCGAGGCGTTGGCGATCGGCAGGCCGGTCAGGTCGCTGATCAGGGTCTGGAAGTTCAGCAGCGCTTCGAGACGGCCCTGGGAAATTTCTGGTTGGTACGGGGTGTAAGCGGTGTACCAGGCCGGGTTTTCCAGCAGGTTGCGCAGGATTGGCGACGGCGTATGAGTGCCGTAGTAGCCCTGACCGATGTAGGTCTTGAACAGCTGGTTTTTGCCGGCGATGGATTTGATCAGCGCCAGGGCATCCGCTTCACTCAAGCCGTCTTCCAGGCCGAGGACGCTGGTGCCTTTGATGCTATCGGGAATGACGCTGGCGCTCAGGGCTTCCAGTGAGTCAAAGCCAAGGCTGTTGAGCATGGCTTGCTCATCGCCGGCACGCGGGCCGATGTGGCGCGCGATGAATTCGTTGGCAGTGCCGAGATTAATTTGAGTCATGTCAGCGCTCCTCAGGCTTCAGCGTTGGCTTTGATCAGACGGTCGTAAGCGTCTTGATCCAGCAATTGGCCGACAGCCGAGGCGTCGGTTGGCTTGAAGCGGAAGAACCAGCCTTCGCCCAGCGGATCTTCGTTGACCAGTTCAGGGCTGCTGTCCAGCGCCGGGTTTACTTCCAGCACTTCACCGTCGAGTGGCATGTACACGCCGCTGGCGGCTTTTACCGATTCCACGGTGGCGGCTTCAGCGCCTTTGTCGTAGGACTGCAGCTCAGGCAGTTGTACGAAAACCACGTCGCCCAGGGCGTTCTGTGCGAAAGCGGTGATGCCGACTGTTACGGTGCCGTCAGCTTCGGTGCGCAGCCATTCGTGATCTTCAGTAAAACGCAACTCGCTCATGGAAACTCCTAAGGGGGGCCAGACTCGTCTGGTGGACGCGATTGAATGCTCGGCAATGCCGTACTTTATGGATGGTTACTAAGCAAAAACGCGGCCAATGTTATTTATTCTTTATTAATCAATTAGTTATTGGTTTTTGTGAAGGGCTGAAATGGATTGACTGTAGCGAAATCGCTACAGTACAGACTGAAGAAAAAAGCTGAGGTGGATCAAAGCCTTGCACAGCGGTGATCAGGGGATGGTGTAGCGATTTCATTCCACTGTAGCGCTTTCAGTACAGATGGAGGTCGTTTTTGAAGATGATTTTGAAAAGTAGCGCAGAACCTGTGGGAGCGGGCTTGCCCGCGATGGGGCCATTACATTCAACCTCTATGCCGAATGTTAGATAGCCATCGCGGGCAAGCCCGCTCCCACAGGGTTTTGTGGTGTTGAGGGGATTGTGTTCAGCCACAAGCCCTACGGTTTGTTGGGTATGCCGTACTTACGCAACCGATGGGCGATCGCGGTGTGGGAGGTTTGCAGGCGGCTGGCCAGTTGGCGGGTCGAGGGGTAGCTGACGTAGAGCTTTTCCAGCAGGGTTTTCTCGAACTCTTCCATGGCCTGCTCGAGGCTGTCGACTTCGGTATCGCTCTGTCGCGCCACGGAAGTGCCGGCGATATCGAGATCGCCGATGTCCACCAGGCTGCTTTCGCAAATTGCAGCGGCGCGGAAGATCACGTTCTGCAGTTGCCGCACATTGCCCGGCCAACGGTTGCCCAACAGCGCCGGATAAGTGCCCGGCGCCAGACGACAGACCGGGCGCTGGATCTGCGCGCAGGCCTGCTGCATGAAGTAGCGCGCCAGCAGCAGAATGTCCTGGCCGCGCTCGCGCAGCGGCGGGACTTCGACATTCAGGACGTTGAGGCGATAGAACAGGTCTTCGCGGAAGGTGCCTTCGCTGACCATTTTTTCCAGATCGCGGTGGGTCGCGCTGAGGATCCGCACATTGACCTTCACTTCGCGATCGCCACCGACCCGTCGGAAGCTGCCATCGTTGAGAAAGCGCAGCAGTTTTGCCTGCAAGTACGGCGACATCTCACCGATCTCGTCGAGAAATACCGTGCCCTGGTTGGCCAGTTCCATCAGCCCCGGTTTGCCGCCCCGTTGCGCGCCGGTAAATGCGCCGGGGGCATAGCCGAACAGTTCGCTTTCGGCGAGGTTTTCCGGGAGTGCCGCGCAGTTCAAAGCCAGGAACGGCGAGCTGTGGCGAGCGCTGATGGCGTGGCAGGCGCGAGCCACCAGCTCTTTACCGGTGCCGGTTTCGCCCTGGATCAGCAACGGTGCATCGAGGGCTGCGACTCGCTGGGCGCGTGCCTTGAGCGTACGAATGGCCGGGGATTCGCCGAGCAGCGCGTCGAAGCCTTCGGCGTGATCGTGGTGCAGCGCCGAGAGGCGTTCGCCGATGCGGTTCGGTTGATACAGGGTCAATAGCGCACCGGCGTCGGTGATCGGCGTGGCGTCCAGCAGCAGGGTCTGGCCGTTGACGGTGATTTCGCGCAGCGGCAGGCGGAAGCCGTTTTCCAGCAACGCGTCGAGCAGCGCCGGGTCGGCAAACAGCTCACTGACGCTTTCACCCGCCGGTTCGCGGCCGTACAGGGCGATCAGCGCCGGGTTGGCCAGCAGTACCTTGCCAGCGCTGTCGAGGGCCAACACCGGGTCGGTCATGGCGGCGAGCAACGCATCGAGCTGCAAGTGACGGCGCTGGCCGGGAAGAATGTCGACCACCGTCACCGCTTGCACGCCGCGCACGCTGAACAGCGCGTCGCGCAGCTCTTCGAGCACTGCCGGGCTCAAGGTCGGGGCGTCGATGTAGACGTTGGGCGGGACCATTTCTACCGCATCCAGATTGAGATTGCGCCCACCGAGCAAGGCCAGGACTTCCTGGGTGATGCCGACGCGGTCGATGAAGCTGACGTGGATACGCATGGGGCGGTTGGGTTCTGGAATGCGGAGGGTGGCAAGTATGCCTTGGGGCGGGTCTTAGGTGAAATGCACGTGAAAATTTGTAGGAGCGAGGCTTGCCCGCGAAGAGGCCATCAAGACCGCTAAAAGCTTCGCGGGCAAGCCTCGCTCCTACAAGGTCGTATAGCGAATGAAAGTCCGTCATCGCGAGCAGGCTCGCTCCCACAAGGTACGTGGGTTATTCGAAGTGCTCGAGGTTTACCGGGTCGCCGGATTTCATATCCAGCTGCTTGCGGATGTCTTCAAACATTAAATCGTAATGCTTGTGAACCGAGCCGATCTGGCTGTGTGTCTTCGGGATTCCGTACTTCTCGGCGATTTTCGTCACGTTGTTGGCGAAGTTGTAAGCCTCCTCCTTGGGCAGAAAGAAGGTCTCCGTCATGTCCTTTCCCTGCATGCTGCCGTGCAGGGTGAACAGTATCCCTTTGCCTTTCTTGGGATCCTGCGAGACTTCATAGTTGAGGTGCACGTTGTAATTGACATCATCCGGGGTCAGCGCGTGGCGCTCGATGTGCAGATGACCGGGCTCAAACGTTGCCATTGACGTCTCTCCTTACAAGTAAGTTATGCCAGGTGTCGCCGTGCTGATACGCGTGCCGGCCTTGCCCTGGACGATCGCTTCGATGTCCGAGAGTGAACCGATCACCGCGGTTTTTCCAGTATGGCGGGCGAACTCGCAGGCCGCCTGGACCTTCGGTCCCATGGAGCCGGCGGCGAAGCCGAGTTTTTCCATTTCATCCGGGTGGGCCTGGGCGATGGCTTTCTGGGTCGGTTTGCCGAAGTCGATGAACGCCGCGCTGACGTCGGTGGCAATCACCAATAGATCGCTTTCAAGCTGTTCGGCCAGCAGCGCCGAGCACAGGTCTTTGTCGATCACCGCTTCCACGCCCTGCAGTTTTCCACTGGCGCCGTACATCGTCGGGATACCGCCACCGCCCGCGCAAATCACGATGCTGCCTTTTTCCAGCAACCACTTGATCGGGCGGATTTCGAAGATGCGTTTCGGTCTCGGGCTGGCCACTACGCGGCGGAACTTGTCGCCGTCCGGAGCAATCGCCCAGCCTTTCTCGGCAGCGAGTTTTTCTGCTTCGGCCTTGGTATAGACCGGGCCGATGGGTTTGCTGGGGGCCTGGAACGCTGGGTCGTTGGCGTCGACTTCGACCTGGGTCAGCAGGGTGGCGAACGGGACTTCGAAGTCCAGCAGGTTACCCAGTTCCTGTTCGATGATGTAGCCGATCATGCCTTCGGTTTCGGCACCGAGCACGTCCAGCGGGTAAGCGGAAACCTGGGTGTAGGCGGCCGCTTGCAGCGACAGCAGCCCGACCTGCGGACCATTGCCGTGGGCGATCACCAGTTGGTTGCCGGGATGGACCTTGGCGATCTGTTCGGTAGCGATCCGGATGTTGGTGCGCTGGTTGTCCGCGGTCATGGGTTCACCCCGGCGGAGCAGGGCGTTACCGCCCAGAGCAACGACGATACGCATAATTCAGTCCTTTCAGAGAGGGAGCGAACAACCCGATGATCGTTCCCTCGCTGATCGTTCCCACGGTCCCCGTGGGAATGCCGCCCGGGACGCTCTGCGTCCCATGTGACGCGGAGCGTCACCGGATGCATTCCCACGCAGAGCGTGGGAACGATCAGCGGAGAGCGTAGGAACGATCACCGCGTCAGTCTTTAAATATCCGCCAGCGCCGAGACCAGAATCGCCTTGATGGTGTGCATGCGGTTTTCCGCTTGCTCGAAGGCGATGTTGGCCGGCGATTCGAAGACGTCCTCGGTCACTTCGACGCCGTTGGCCAGGTGCGGATAGCGCGCGGCGATGTCTTTGCCGACCTTGGTTTCGCTGTTGTGGAACGCCGGCAGGCAGTGCATGAATTTCACCCGCGGGTTGCCTGAGGCCTTCATCATTTCGGCGTTGACTTGGTAGGGCAGCAGTTGCTCGATGCGCTCGTCCCAGGCTTCCACCGGCTCGCCCATCGACACCCAGATGTCGGTGTGGATGAAGTCCACGTCCTTGACCGCTTCCTTCGGGTCTTCGGTGATGGTGATGCGCGCGCCGCTTTCCTCGGCGAAGGCTTTGCACTGATCGATGAAGTCCTGATGTGGCCACAGCGCTTTCGGCGCGGCGATGCGCACGTCCATGCCGAGTTTGGCGCCGATCATCAACAGCGAATTGCCCATGTTGTAGCGGGCATCGCCGAGGTAGGCGTAGCTGATGTCGTGCAGCGGCTTGTCGCTGTGTTCACGCATGGTCAGGGTGTCGGCGATCATTTGCGTCGGGTGGAATTCAGCGGTCAAACCGTTGAACACCGGCACGCCGGCGAACTTGGCCAGTTCTTCGACGATTTCCTGTTCGAAGCCGCGGTACTCGATGGCATCGAACATCCGCCCCAGCACGCGGGCGGTGTCTTTCATGCTTTCCTTGTGGCCGATCTGCGACGACACCGGGTCGATGTAGGTGACGTGGGCGCCCTGGTCATGGGCCGCGACTTCGAAGGCGCAGCGGGTGCGGGTCGAGGTTTTTTCGAAGATCAGCGCGATGTTCTTGCCTTGCAGGTGTGGACGCTCGGTGCCGGTGTACTTGGCGCGCTTGAGGTCTCGGGACAGGTCCAGCAGGTAATTGAGCTCGCGAGTGGTGTGGTGCATCAAACTCAGCAGGCTGCGGTTGCGCATGTTGAAAGCCATGATTGGATCTCCTTGGGTATCGGTTATCCCCCGGGCCGCGCTGGATAAGCGGCGGCCAGGGTTTGAAAGTTAATAGTCGATAGGGTCGCGAATGATCGGGCAGGTCATGCAGTGGCCGCCGCCACGCCCGCGACCGAGTTCGCCGGCGGTGATGGTGATGACCTCCACACCGGCCTTGCGCAGCAGGGTGTTGGTGTAGGTGTTGCGGTCATAACCGATCACCACGCCCGGCTCCACGGCCACCACGTTGTTGCCGTCGTCCCATTGCTCACGTTCGGCGGCGAAGGCGTTGCCGCCGGTTTCCACCACGCGCAGCGCTTTGAGGTTGAGGGCCTTGGCCACGGTGTCGAGGAAGCTGGTTTCTTCGCGGCGAACGTCGACGCCGCCCGGCTTGCTTTCGTCGGGGCGCACGCTGAAGGCGACGATCTGGCTCACCACTTCCGGGAAAATGGTCACAAGGTCGCGGTCGCAGAAGCTGAACACGGTGTCCAGGTGCATCGCGGCGCGGGACTTCGGCAGGCCGGCGACGATCACCCGCTCGACGGCTTTGTTCTTGAACAGATTGACCGCCAATTGGCCGATGGCCTGGCGGGACGAACGCTCGCCCATGCCGATCAACACCACGCCGTTGCCAATTGGCATCACGTCGCCGCCCTCCAGAGTGGCGCTGCCATGGTCCTGATCCGGGTCGCCGTACCAGATCTGGAAGTCGGCGTTGGTGAACTGCGGGTGGAATTTGTAGATGGCGGTGGTCAGCAGGGTTTCCTGACGACGCGCCGGCCAGTACATCGGGTTCAACGTCACGCCGCCATAGATCCAGCAGGTGGTGTCACGGGTGAACTGGGTGTTGGGCAGCGGCGGCAGAATGAAACTGGAGTGACCGAGAAACTCACGGAACATCTGGATGGTCTTGCCGCCGAAGCTGTCCGGCAGGTCATCGGCCGAGACACCGCCAATCAGGAACTCGGCAATCTTGCGCGGCTCCAGGCTGCGCAGCCAGGATGCGGTTTCATTGACCAGACCCAAGCCCACCGAATTGGCGGTGATCTTGCGCTCCAGGATCCAGTCCAGCGCTTCTGGAATGGCGACGATGTCGGTCAGCAGGTTGTGCATTTCCAGCACGTCGACGTTGCGCTCGCGCATTTTGGTGACGAAGTCGAAATGGTCACGCTTGGCTTGAGCCACCCACAGCACATCGTCGAAAAGCAGTTCATCGCAGTTGTTCGGGGTCAGCCGCTGGTGGGCCAGGCCGGGGGAGCAAACCATGACTTTACGCAGTTTGCCGGCTTCGGAATGGACGCCGTACTTAACTTTTTCGGTGGTCATTACAGTGATCCTCCAGATGACAAATGGGTCAGGTGTTACAGGGTCAGGAAGCCGTCATACAGCCCGTAAGCCGCCACCAGGGCGCCCACGACGACCGCTGCGAAAATCAGCTTCTCGACGTTGGTGAAAACCGGTTTGTTGACTTCAAGTTTAGCTTTGGCGAACAGGATCACGCCGGGCGCATAGAGCAGGGCGGAGAGCAGCAGGTATTTGACGCCGCCGGCATAGATCAGCCAGACCGCGTAGATCAACGCGACGGCACCGATGAACAGGTCTTTCCTGCGCTCGGCCGCAGCGTTTTCATAACTCTCGCCGCGTACCGCCAACAGCAGCGCGTAAGCCGCCGACCACAAGTACGGCACCAGAATCATTGAGGTGGCGAGGTAGATCAGCGACAGGTAAGTGCTGGCCGAGAACAGCGTGATGATCAGGAACAACTGGACCATGGCGTTGGTCAGCCACAGCGCATTGACCGGCACATGGTTGGCGTTTTCCTTGCGCAAAAAGGCCGGCATGGTGTGGTCCTTGGCGGCGGCGAACATGATCTCCGCACACAGCAACACCCACGACAGCAGCGCACCCAGCAACGAGATGATCAGACCGACGCTGATCAGCACCGCGCCCCAATGACCGACCACGTGTTCCAGCACCGCGGCCATGGACGGGTTCTGCAGTTTTGCCAATTCCGGTTGGGTCATGATCCCCAGCGACAGCACGTTCACCAGCACCAGGAACAGCAGCACGGTGATGAAACCGATGACGGTGGCTTTACCCACGTCGCTGCGTTTTTCCGCACGGGCCGAGAAGATACTCGCGCCTTCGATGCCGATGAACACCCAGACGGTGACCAGCATCATCTTGCGCACCTGGTTCATCACGCTGCCCAGGTCAGGGTTTTTCAGGCCCCAGATGTCGGCGGTGAAGATGTCCAGTTTGAAGGCGAAAATCGCGATCAGGACAAACAGCAGCAGCGGCACGATTTTGGCGACGGTGGTCACCAGGTTGATGAACGCTGCTTCCTTGATTCCGCGCAATACCAGGAAATGCACCCCCCAGAGCAGCAGCGATGCACCGATCACGGCCGCCACGGTATTGCCCTCGCCAAAAACGGGAAAGAAATAGCCGAGGGTGCTGAACAACAGAACGAAGTAACCAACGTTACCCAGCCAGGCACTGATCCAGTAACCCCAGGCGGACGAGAAACCCATGTAGTCGCCAAAACCGGCTTTGGCGTAGGCGTAGACACCGCCGTCCAGATCAGGTTTTCGATTAGCGAGGGTCTGGAACACGAAGGCCAGGGTCAACATGCCCACTGCGGTAATTGCCCAACCGATAAGAACGGCACCGACGTCTGCACTGGCGGCCATGTTCTGGGGTAAAGAGAAGATCCCGCCACCAATCATTGAGCCGACAACCAATGCAACCAGGGCGCCGAGTTTCAGTTTTCCGGGGGATTCAGACATTGCATGACTCCAGTGCAGGAGAAGAGAGAAAATAGGTTAGTTTCGTTCGCTGTTCAATCATCTGACTTAGATCAATACATGATCACATTCCCTTGTTAATTAAAGATTTATGGGGCTTTGGCAGGCATAAAGACTGATGCCCGGTAAGCCGTTCCAGAGACTTCGGATAAAATTGAAAGAAATAAAGCGTATCAATTGAGTTATAAACGCTAGTTCGTTTTTTTGTTTTGGCAAGTATTGGTCTTTTGGTTTTGCAGTGATATTGATTTATTAGAATGTACCGACAAAATCGCTATTTCCGGGCAGCTGCGATAGCGTGATAAGTTATAAATAAAGACAAATTGGCGTTAATTGATAAACGTTATTACGCTTTATCTATTTAGTTAAAAACCGACTATGTGACGGTCTCGCGGCTATAGCGCGGCAGGGAAGGGGAGATGCACGAATGTCGCAACCGACGCAAAAGCTTCGCCTGAGTGCACTGATCGCTTTGGTGGTGGGATCGATGATTGGCGGTGGGATTTTTTCCTTGCCGCAAAACATGGCGGCGCGTGCCGATGCCGGGGCGATATTGATTGGTTGGGCGATCACTGCCGTTGGCATGCTGACCCTGGCCTTCGTCTTTCAGACCCTGGCCAATCGCAAGCCGGAACTGGACTCCGGGGTGTACGCCTACGCCAAGGCCGGGTTCGGCGATTACATGGGGTTCTCGTCTGCCTGGGGATACTGGATCAGCGCCTGGCTGGGCAACGTCGGTTATTTCGTATTGCTGTTCAGCACCCTCGGGTATTTCTTTCCGGTGTTTGGCCAGGGCAACACGCCGATCGCCATCGGCTGCGCCTCGGTGCTGCTGTGGGCCGTGCATTTTCTGGTGCTGCGCGGCATCAAGGAAGCGGCGTTCATCAATCAACTGACCACGGTGGCCAAGATCGTGCCGCTGATCATGTTCATCGTCATCGCCGCCGTGGCCTTCAAGGCGGACATCTTCACCCGCGACATCTGGGGCCGCAGCAACCCGAGTTTCGGCGGCGTGATGGACCAGGTGCGCAACATGATGCTGGTCACCGTATTCGTGTTCATCGGTATCGAAGGCGCCAGTGTGTATTCGGCGAGGGCGCAGAAACGTTCGGACGTGGGCCGGGCGACGGTCATCGGTTTTATCGGTGTGTTGGCTCTGCTGGTGCTGGTGAACCTGTTGTCGCTCGGCATCATGAGCCAACCGCAATTGGCCACCTTGCAGAACCCGTCGCTGGCGGCAGTACTGGAACATATCGTCGGCCCTTGGGGCGCGCTGTTGATCAGCATCGGCCTGGCTATTTCGCTATTGGGAGCTTTGCTGTCCTGGGCGTTGCTATGCGCAGAAATCCTCTTCGCCACCGCGAAAGACAAGACGATGCCTGCCTTCCTGAAAAAAGAGAACGCCAACCATGTGCCGGTCAACGCACTGTGGCTGACCAACGTGATGATCCAGATTTTTCTGCTGATCACGCTGTTTTCCGCTGGTACTTACACCAGCCTGATCTACCTCGCCTCATCAATGATTCTGGTGCCGTATCTATGGTCGGCGGCGTATGCGGTGTTGTTGAGCGGACGAGGGGAAACCTATGAGCATGCTTCGGCCGAGCGCACGAAAGACTTGCTGATCGGTGGCATTGCCCTGTGTTATGCGGTTTGGTTGTTGTATGCCGGTGGCGTGAAATACCTGCTGCTCTCGGCGTTGTTGTATGCACCGGGGGTGATTTTGTTTGCCCAGGCCAAGCGGGAGCAGGGCAAACCGCTGTTTACGTTGGTGGAGAAAGGCATTTTCAGCTGTGTGGTTGCCGGGGCGGGGTTGGCTGCCTATGGGTTGTACAGCGGATTGTTGTCGTTGTGAGGTTGTTGCTGGCGTATCAACCGCCTTATGACTGGTCGGCGATGCTGGGTTTTTTGTCGGCGCGGGCGGTGGTCGGGATGGAAACGGTGGCCGATGGGGTGTACTCGCGCAGCATCGCATTGAACGGTGTTCACGGTTTGATTTCGGTCAGGCCAGGGGCGGGCGATGTGCTGGAAGTGACGCTGGATTTTCCTGATTCAGCGGCAGTACCGGAGATTGTCGCGCGGCTGCGGCGGATGTTTGATCTGGATGCGAATTTGCCAGCCATTCATCGACAACTGGCGGTTGATCCGTTGATGGCGCGCTTGATTGCCGCGCGTCCGGGGCTGCGAGTACCCGGGGCTTGGGATGGGCTGGAGTTGGCCATTCGTGCGGTGTTGGGGCAGCAGATCAGCGTGGTCGCGGCGATCAGGTTGGCGGGGAAACTGGTGGTGCAATATGGACAGCCATTGCAGTCGCCGAAGCCGGGGTTGAGTCATGTGTTTCCTGATGCTGGCGCATTGGCAACAGCGAATCTGGCAACGTTGGGAATGCCGAAAAGTCGCGGTCGAACCTTGTCTGGCGTGGCGCAGGCTTTGTTGGACGATCCCTTGTTATTTGAACCGGAACGGGAAGGCGGTGTGGCGCGGTTGCTGGCATTGCACGGGATTGGTGATTGGACGGCGCAATACATTGCCTTGCGGCAGTTGCGGGAGATGGATGCGTTTCCTAGTGGGGATGTGGGGTTGATCAACTCGCTGGCGGCGCTGGAAGGTGGAGCGGTGACAGCTCGGGAGTTGTGGGTGAGGGCCGAGGCTTGGCGGCCCTTTCGAGGGTATGCGGCGCAGGTGCTTTGGA
Organism: Pseudomonas sp. GM102; assembly: GCF_000282555.1. Lineage (NCBI taxonomy): Bacteria > Pseudomonadati > Pseudomonadota > Gammaproteobacteria > Pseudomonadales > Pseudomonadaceae > Pseudomonas > Pseudomonas sp. GM102. The sequence continues at coordinate 20,864 of NZ_AKJB01000076.1, forward strand.
CATCGCTGAGCCGACCGGATTGAATACAGTTCCAGGTTTCGGCCCTATCGCGAGCAGGCTCGCTCCCACAGGTGATCACATTTTTCCAATACGACTCGGTCAACTGTGCGAGCCTGCTCGCGATAGCTATCTGATGGTCACCACCACTGCGCGCGATGGGAACCCAATTCCCCGGCTGGCAGCACCCACTGTAGGGGTGTCCCGGTGATTTTCAGCGGAACCTTCAACCGATGGGCCGGCCCCCAAGGCGTCTGTTCAACCAACATCCCTTGATCGCTTTGATCCTCCGCCCGCAACGCCTCATCGGTCCCCGCGCCATGTTCAATCAGCAACTTGGCGGTCCGCGCCAACGACAACCTGGCCGACCCACCACGTCCTAATAACTTGATCGCCGCAGCCGCCATCAAATACCCGGTGGCGTGATCAAGCGCCTGCACCGGCAGCGGTGTCGGCTGGTTCGCTTTCTTCCACTGCATTCCTGCTTCGGCAATCCCGCTGCTCATCTGTACCAAACTGTCGAACCCTCGACGGTTCTGCCATGGACCGCTCCAGCCGTAGGCGTTGAGGCACACATCAATCAGGCCCGGCGCCAGCTTTTGACGCACGGCGACGCCGTAGCCCAACCTTTCCAGTGCATCGGCGCGGTAACCGTGGAGCAGAATGTCGGCGTCTTTGAGCAGGCTTTCGAACACCGCACGATCAGTCTTGTCGTGCAGATCCAGGCGCGCGCAGCGTTTGCCCAAAGTGACTTCCGGTACCACGCCCGGTTCGATCCAGGTCGGAGGGTCGATGCGCAACACATCGGCGCCGAGACCGGCGAGAAAACGACTGGCGATGGGGCCGGCCAACACACGGGTCAAATCCAGCACCTTGATGCCCGCCAGCGGTTGCGCCACCGAACCCCGCCACGGCTTTGCATTTTCGCCGCTGTCGGCGCTGAACTGAATCAACGGCTCGGCATTCACCGCCACACCTTGGGGATGCGCTTGCCATTGCGCCCAGCTGCGCATTTCGGCCGCGCAACCACCGGCATCAACGACGGCCTGTTCCAGATCGCTTTTCACCCATTGCGCAACTTTGCTCGCCATCGCTGCACGGTCGGCGCAGGCGCCGAGCACACGTTCAGCGGCGGTACGATGATGAGGCGCGTTGGTATGCAGGCGGATCCAGCCGTCCTTGGTCGCGTAGTCGCCGGCGACCGGATCCCACATCGGTGGAACGCTCCAGCCGACGGGGCGGATCGACGTCGCGAACCAGAACGACGCCAGGCGGCGGTCGACTTCAAGGGTAGGTAAACGGCCGGTGTGTTGTTGCAGAAATTCACTGACAGCCTGACCGGCAGCGGCAATGCTCGCGCAGGCAAGGTCGGTGACGGCAAACGCCGAGGGCAGGGCACCGCTCGAGGTGAACGGGATTAGGGTGTGCGGCAAGCCGAGTTCGGCTTGAATGTACGTGAGTAAATCAGTCATCGAAGGCCCTCCGGAGCGAGAGCCCGAGCATAGATCAAAAATCTTCCAGGCCGGATTGAAATCCCTGTAGGAGAGAGGCTTGCCCGCGAAGAACGATAATGCGGTCTGTCTGAAAAACCGCAGCGCTCCCTTCGCGGGCAAGCCTCGCTCCTACAGGGGGCGGTGTTGATCCATCAGACCTATCGAGCGTTATTCCGGCCGTGACCAGATCCATAAATTCCCCAGGCCCATGCCCGCGATGGCCAGGTAAATCGGCCAGCCGTGATCAAGCATCACCAGCATCAACCCCGCGCACAGCAGCATGCTGACGGTGGCGCTGACCTTGGCTCGACGAGCGATGATTTTGCCGTTGCGCCAGTTGCACAGGATCGGCCCGAACAGCCGATGGTTTTCCAGCCAGGCACTCAGGCGTGGCGAGCTCTTGGTGGCGGCCCAGGCGGCCAGCAGAATGAACTCGGTGGTCGGCAGGCCGGGGATGACGATGGCAATCAGGCCGATGCCCAAGCTGATGTAGGCCAGCAGGGCGAAGAGGATTCGGGTGAGTTTTGAGGTGGTTGGGTGAGGCATGGGGTTCAAGGTGGATCGCAAGGCTGCAGTTCACACATAACCTGTGGGAGCGGGCTTGCTCGCGAAGGCTGCTTAACATTCAAAATAGCTGCTGAATGTCAGACCGCTTTCGCGAGCAAGCCCGCTCCCACAGGACCGTATTTTCAGGCGAGTTCGGGGGTGGTGGCGTAGGCCTGTTCCAGCAATACGGTAAAGCGGTTGAACGCATCGATTGCGCCTTTCTCCAGCTCGGCTTCTTCCTGCGCGCTGAATGCCAGTCCATCGAGCGTCTTGACGAAGCTTTTCCAGCCTTCAGCGCGGCCACCAGCCGGTTCGGCGAGATGGCGAGCGCCAAAGGTTTCGCTCAACCCCAGGCCTACGGCACGCTTGATCAGGAAAGCTGCACCGAGCTTCGAGCCTTCCGAAACAAACAACCAGCCCAGTGCCTCGGCTTTGGCTGGATTGTTGACTGCACCCGCAACCGGGGCCGGAACTTCAGTGTCCAGATCCGCCAGGTCCGCCTTGGCCGCTTCAGCACGGCAACGGGTCGGCAAGTCCGCAACGATGGCCGTCAGTTGTGCATCGTTGTACAGCGACACCAGTTCTGACTGGAACAAGTACTGCGCGACTACGAAACGCGCAAAGTTGGCCTGGGTTTCGAACGGTGCGTGGGCTTTGACCAACGCATCGAGTTTGCTGTGTGGCTCGTTCGTGATCTGGTTCAAACGTTGCGAACGCAAAGCAGGGCGTTGAGCAGTGTCCTGGGAAGTCATGAGAAGTCCTTGAGAAAAAGAGGCGCTTGGTAACGAGACGAACGGGACGGCGCCGGACAGTAAAAAAATCCCCGCGCCCCTGTGAAAAGAACACGGGGAGGACGCTGGGTCAGATATCCCAGACCAGATTGACCGCGAAGTTGCGACCCGGTTGGGTCAGGCGATCGAGGTTGGCCGGTTGCGTCACCGACGCTTCGCCGACGCTGTCGTAACCGCGCACGTCATCCCACTGCCAGTACTTCTTGTCGGTCAGGTTGTACAGGCCAGCGTTGAGGGTCAGATCGTCGGTCACCTTGTAGAAACCCGCCAGGTCGAGCACGCCATAGCCCGGGGTCTTGAACTGGGTGCTGGTGCCGTCTGGAGTGTTGAAGCTGGTGCTGTCGACCCGGGTCTTGCGTTTGACCAGGGTCCAGCTCAACAGGCCACCGTAGTTGTCCTGGTCATAACCCAGACCGAACACACCGGTCAGCGGGTTGATGCTGTTAAGCGGCTGGCCGCTGTCATCGTTACGACCATACAGATAGGACACCGAGCCTTGGGTATAGAGGCCGCTCGGCGCGCCGAAGCTGTCCAGGTTCAGACGACCCTTGAGCTCCAGGCCCTTGATGGTGGCGTGCTTGATGTTGTTGCTCTGGAATGTGGTCTCGGTGTAGCCAGGGGTGATGGCGTTTTCGTCGATGAAGTCGCGGTACTTGTTGTAGAACACCGCCACATCGAAAGTGCCCGCTTCGAACTGGCCGCGAAGGCCGGTTTCATAGCTCTTGCTCTTTTCCGGTTTCAGGTCGGGATTGGGCTCGACCTGATAGCCGCCGGACAGGTTTTCGAAGCGGCCATACAAGGCTTTGGCGGTCGGCGTACGGAAGCCTTCGGCGTACTGGCCATACCAGGTGTAGTGGTCGTTGAAGCTGTAGGTGGTGCCGAATTTGGGTGACAGTCGATGCCAGGTCTTGGTGTCGTCGCTGACCACGCCGTTACCGCTCTGGTCGGCGGTGACCAGGAACTCATCGGTGATGTGCGGCTTGAGCTGGGTGTAGTCGTAGCGTGCACCGGGCAGGAAGGTCCAGTTGTTCCAGTTGATCTCATCCTGGGCGAACAGGCTGTAGGTGTTGATGGTCGGATCCGGGAAATCGCTGGCCGGGGTCAGGGTGTCGGTGGCGCTGGCGGCACCGATGGTGCGGCAACTGCCGGCGACGGTCAGGCAAGTGCCGCTGCCGGTACGCAGGCCGGTGACTTTGTTCTGTTTGAGGGTGGTGCCATAGGTGACGCGGTGGTCGGTGTCGGCGATGGCGAACGACTTGTCGGCCTGGGCATCGAACACCCATTGGCGATCCTTGTAGGTGGTTTCGCGGGTGCGCAACACCGTACGCGACGGCGCGTAGATTTCTTCGGTGCTCTGGTCGGTCTTGGCGATCTGGTAATTCAGCGTCCACTTGATGTGATCGGCCAAGGCGCTGTCCAGGCCGAAGCTGTGCTCCAGACCGAACCGCTCACGAGTGATGGTGTCGTTGCCGGTACGCGATTTATAGAAACCGAAACCGCGTCCCGCGTTGAACGGGCCGCCCACCGCGCTCAGCTGGTTGGTGTCGCGGTCATCCTTGTAGTGCTCGTAAGTCAGCCCGAAGCGCGAGTCGTCGGCGTAGTTCCAGCCCAGTTTGGCCAGCACGTTGGTGGTGCGCACGTCCTCGGGGTTGGCCCTGGAGCGGTTCAGGCCGGTGCCGCCGGTTTCGCCATAGGACTCTGTTTCATGGCCATTGCGCTGGCTCAGGTGCAGCAGACCGTCGAACTCGCCGGTGCGGCCGGCCACGGTGCCGGAGGTCAGCCAGCTGTCATCGGCCGAGCTGTAGCCAGTCTTCAGGCGCGCGCCGACGTCCTTGCCGGGTTTGATGATGTCGTCCGGGTTCAGGGTGTAGTAGCTGACTGCGCCGCCGATGGCGCTGCTGCCGTATAGCACCGAAGCCGGGCCGCGGAGGATTTCCACACGCTTGACGATTTCCGGGTCGACATAATTGCGGTTGGTCTGGGCATACGGGCCGTTGAAGAAACCGTCGGGCACTTGCACCCCATCGACCTGAGTCAACACACGGTCACCGTCGATGCCGCGGATGTTGTAGCCGGTGAGGCCGCTGCGCTGGCCAGCGCCCCCTACCGAAACGCCGGGCTCGTAACGCACCAGATCCTTGATGCTATTGACGTTGTTGCGGTCCAGCTCTTCGCGGGTATGGACGGTGACGGTGCTCGGCACGCTGGTCACGTCCTGTTCCTGCCGGGTAGCGCTGATGGTCACCTGTTGCAGATTGAGGGCGCCGCTGTTGCTGCGTTTTTCCAGCACGATGTTGTTATTGCCCAGTTTGCGATAGCTCAGGTTGGTCCCCACCAACAGGCGATCCAGGGCTTTTTCCGGCGGCAACGAACCCTGCACTCCCGGCGAGGCCACGCCTTCAGCCAGCTCGGCCGGCAAGCCGACTTGCCAACCGGTGACGGCGGTAAACGCATTGAGCGCCGACACCAGTGGCTGCTGGGCAATCGCGAACGAATAGTCGCCCATGTTGCGGCTCGGTTGCTCGGCGGCGGTGGCGGCCATGAGTGGTGCACTGCCGGCCATCAGGATGGCGGCGGTCAACAGGGACAATACGCGTGAAGGTGAAGAGGACTGGCGGGTAAGGCGAGAGGACATCGATAGCGCTCCGTGTCGCACGAATCTTTATAGGTGCTGATGGGCATCGCGAGATGCGAATCAATTGCATTGGCTATAACGAGACGAACGAGCTTCAGCTATCGAGTAAAAATAATTCTCATTTAGTTCAGGATCACCAGCGCTGGGAATTCCTGAAGCCTGGCAGAGGTGATGTGGGCGAGGGATCGGACCACATCCAGTGGCTGGTCGAGGCGGTAATTACCGGTGACGGCAACATCGGCCAACTGCTCGTTGGTGGTGATGATCCAGCCCGGATAGTAGCGCCGCAGTTCCGCCAGCACCTGGCTCAGCGGGCAGTTCTCGAACACCAGTCGGCCCTGGACCCAGGCCAGATCGGTGGCCGCATCGAGCCTGGCCGGACGGTCGAAACCGTTGGGGCCGATGCGGATACTTTCGCCGGCAGAGAGCCGCACGCGCGCGTCGTTACGCGTAGCGCGCAAATCGACATCGCCACGCTGCACCCGAACCTGGGCCACGCCGTCCAGATAGCGCACGGCAAACGCGGTATCGCGCACGCTGGCCTTGACCGGCCCGGCGTCGATCTCCAGCGGCTCGGCGCGATTGGCCGGCACTTCGAAAAACGCCTCGCCCTGATACAAACGGGCCACGCGTTGCTGATCGTTGATGGTGCTGGAAAACGCCGAATTGGTGTTCAGCAGGACTTTCGAGCCGTCCTCCAGTTGCAGGCGCTGGCGTTCACCGATCACGGTCAGATGATCCGCCTGAAGGCGCATAGGCAGATTGCTGAAACTGAACAACCCGAGAATCAGCACTGCTGCCGTGGCCAGCGGTCTCCAGTGCGGACGAAGACGCGACAGGACGGTCACTTTCGGCGGCAGGGCGGCCAGGTTTTGCGCGCATTGCGTAACCTGCGGGCCGTCCCAGATCGCCTGCGCCTTGGCAAACGCCTCGGCATGCAACGGGTCGGCGTCGAGCCAGTCATGGAATTGTCGGGTCTGTTCTTCGCTCGGACTGCCCAACACGATGAGCCAGTCCAGCGCCTGGTCCATTGCGCTGGCGGAGTCCCGCGCCGGGGAGGGCGGAGGGGAGCGATGGGTGTCCGTCACGGTGTTTCCTCGGCAGTGTCTGTGCACGGCTGTTTTTTAGTGAAGCTCGAAGTGGGGCAAGAGTAGCAAAGCCTGGGCGTGAAAATCTGCCGCCTCAGTCGCCGTTTAGCCGCTGCGCGATACCGATGCAGATCGCCATGATCAGCTTCAGCTCCTTTTGCACGGTGCTCAACGACACGCCAAGCTTCTCGGCAATTTCCAGATAACTGTGCCCGTGCAGGCGACTGAGGATGAAAATCTGCTGCTGACGAGGGCTGAGTTCACTGAGGCTCACGTTCAAGCGTTCGAGCAACTGTTCGGCATGGGCGGCATCTTCGGCGCTACTGACGGGTGAGGCGACGCTTTGCACCACGTCCAGCGGGACGTCGTCGAGCATCGTGCGGGACTGGATGCGTCGCGCACGCAAATGGTCCAGCGCCAGGTTGCGGGCGGTCTGGAATACGAAGGGTTCAAGGTGATCGATGGCCCGCTCGCTGAGCGCTCGGGTGACGCGCAGGTAGGTTTCCTGCAAGAGGTCTTCGGCGGTGCTGTGGTTGTTGACCATCCGCTCCAGCGTGCGCAGCAGTGAAACGCGCTGGGCGATGAAGACGTGATTGAAGCGCGATTGACTCACGGGAGGACCTGATCCATTTCGAGCAAATGATAATGCTTATCATCCGCTCGAATGGTCAAGTGCTGATTTGTGACGCTTTACCCACGACCCAGCAGATAGGTCGCGTAATCCGGGATGCGGTGTTCGTGAGCCTGATCCATCAACGGGCTGCTGAGCAGGTAATCGGCGCTGCATTCGTTGCAGGCCACCGGGATGTTCCATACCGCCGCGACCCGCAGCAGGGCCTTGATGTCCGGGTCGTGGGGTTGCGGTTCGAACGGGTCCCAGAAGAACACCAGCATATCGACCCGCTGCTCGGCGATTCGCGCACCGAGTTGCTGGTCGCCGCCCAGCGGGCCGCTGATCATGCTTTCCACCGGCAGGTCGAGGCGTTGTTGCAACAACAACCCCGTCGTGCCGGTGGCGACCAGTTCATGCTGTGCGAGCTTGTCTTTCTGCCGCTCGGCCCAATCCAGCAAAAATACTTTGCAGTGATCGTGGGCAACCAGGGCGATACGCTTGCGCGCCGCCAGGGTTTTTTGCGTAAAGCTGATACCGATCATCGCTTGCTTCTCCAGACGAGAATGCGCCTGCGACGACGCATTTTTCGGCGTTTCACATACCGGCGTCGACACAGGTGTCGAGCTGTTTATTCTGCGTTGCAGAGCGCCAGGCAGTTATCGAGCATGCGGTTGGAGAAGCCCCATTCGTTGTCGTACCAGGCCAGCACTTTGAGCAGCTTGCCGCTGGACTTGGTGTGGTTGGCGTCGAAGATCGACGACAGCGGGTTGTGGTTGAAGTCGCTGGAAACCAGCGGCAGGGTGTTGTAGCCGAGAATTTTCGAGTGCTGGCTGGCGTGTTTGAGCATCGCGTTGACTTCATCGGCCGACGCTTCGCGCTTGAGCTGCACGGTCAGGTCCACCAGCGACACGTTGATCACTGGAACACGCACCGCCATGCCGGTGAGTTTGCCCGCCAGTTCCGGCAGCACCAGGCCCACTGCTTCAGCGGCGCCGGTCTTGCTCGGGATCATGTTCTGGGTGGCGGAACGGGCGCGGTACGGGTCGGTGTGATAGACGTCGGTCAGGGTCTGGTCGTTGGTGTAGGCATGGATGGTGGTCATCAGACCGCTTTCGATGCCCAGCTCGCGGTGCAGCACTTGGGCCACCGGGGCCAGGCAGTTGGTGGTGCACGAGGCGTTGGAAATGATCTGGTGCGATTGGCGCAGAATGTCGTGGTTAACCCCATAAACCACGGTGGCGTCGGCGCCTTTGGCCGGGGCCGAGATGATCACTTTGCGCGCGCCGGCCGTAATATGCGCGGCGGCTTTGGCACGGTCGGTGAACAGACCGGTGCATTCGAACACGACGTCGACCTTTTCCGCGGCCCAAGGCAGTTCGGCCGGGTTGCGAATGGCGCTGACCGAAATACGGTCGCCGTTGACGGTCAGGCTTTCCTGATCGTGCTGGACATCGGCATCGAATGTGCCGTGAACGGTGTCGTACTTGAGCAGATGAGCATTCATCGAGCTGTCGCCCAGGTCGTTGATCGCTACGATCTGCAGATCCTGACGATAGCCTTGGGTATACAGTGCGCGCAGGACATTACGGCCGATACGGCCAAAACCATTGATTGCGATTCGAAGAGTCATTTACAGCGCCGCCGTCGTTTTGTTGTTGGAATTACAAGATTATTCGCAAAAAAATAGAAAACAAGCCTTTTTAGTGGCAATATTTTGTTTTATCTACAACGAGTGACCTGAATCAACTGGTCCGAATGATCAAGAAAACCGTCTGTCACCCCAATCACAGCGGTGCTTGGTCAGCATAGACAATCAGGTCGCCACATCCGTTAGCCTGGAGTTCTACACATGCATCCCCGCGTCCTTGAGGTCACCGAACGGCTTATCGCCCGCAGCCGCACCACGCGTGAGGCTTACCTTGCATTGATCCGCGGCGCCGCCAGCGACGGCCCGATGCGCGGCAAGCTGCAATGCGCCAACTTCGCCCATGGCGTAGCCGGGTGTGGCAGCGACGACAAGCACAGCCTGCGGATGATGAACTCCGCCAACATCGCTATTGTTTCGTCATATAACGACATGCTCTCGGCGCACCAGCCGTACGAAGTCTTCCCGGAACAGATCAAAAAAGCCCTGCGCGAAATCGGCTCCGTCGGCCAGTTCGCTGGCGGCACCCCCGCGATGTGCGATGGCGTGACCCAGGGCGAACCGGGCATGGAACTGAGCCTACCGAGCCGCGAAGTGATCGCGTTGTCCACTGCTGTGGCGCTGTCCCACAACATGTTCGACGGCGCGTTGATGCTCGGCATCTGCGACAAGATCGTGCCGGGCCTGATGATGGGCGCGTTGCGTTTCGGTCATCTGCCAACGATCTTCGTGCCGGGCGGGCCGATGGTGTCGGGCATCTCCAACAAGCAGAAAGCCGATGTGCGTCAGCGCTACGCCGAAGGCAAGGCGACGCGCGAAGAGCTGCTGGAATCGGAGATGAAGTCCTATCACAGCCCCGGCACTTGCACCTTCTACGGCACCGCCAACACCAACCAGTTGCTGATGGAAGTTATGGGCCTGCACTTGCCGGGCGCCTCTTTCGTCAACCCGAACACCCCGTTGCGCGATGCCCTGACCCGCGAAGCGGCGCACCAGGTCACCCGCTTGACCAAGCAGAACGGCGACTTCATGCCGATCGGCGAAATCGTCGACGAGCGTTCGCTGGTCAACTCCATCGTGGCCCTGCACGCCACCGGCGGTTCGACCAACCATACCCTGCACATGCCAGCCATCGCCATGGCCGCGGGCATTCAGTTGACCTGGCAGGACATGGCCGACCTCTCCGAGGTGGTGCCGACCCTGAGCCACGTGTACCCGAACGGCAAAGCCGACATCAACCACTTCCAGGCGGCGGGCGGCATGTCGTTCCTGATCCGCGAACTGCTGGAAGCCGGCTTGCTTCACGAAAACGTCAACACGGTGCTGGGCCACGGCCTGAGCCGCTACACCATGGAACCGTTCCTCGAAAACGGCGAGCTGGTCTGGCGCGAAGGCCTGATCGAAAGCCTCGACGAAACCATCCTGCGTCCGGTCGCTCGCGCATTCTCGCCAGAGGGTGGCTTGCGCGTAATGGAAGGCAACCTCGGCCGTGGCGTGATGAAGGTCTCGGCGGTCGCGCTGGAAAACCAGATTGTCGAAGCACCTGCGATGGTGTTCCAGGATCAACAGGACCTGGCCGATGCATTCAAGGCCGGTTTGCTGGAGAAGGATTTTGTCGCGGTGATGCGCTTCCAGGGCCCGCGTTCCAACGGCATGCCGGAGCTGCACAAGATGACGCCGTTCCTCGGCGTGCTGCAGGACCGTGGCTTCAAAGTGGCGTTGGTGACTGACGGGCGTATGTCCGGCGCCTCGGGGAAAATCCCGGCGGCTATCCACGTCAGCCCCGAAGCTTATGTGGGTGGCGCTTTGGCGCGGGTGCAAGAGGGCGATATCATCCGCGTCGATGGCGTCAAAGGCACTCTGGAGCTTAAGGTGGACGCCGAAGAATTCGCAGCGCGCGAACCTGCCAAGGGCCTGTTGGGCAACAACATCGGCAGCGGTCGCGAACTGTTTGGTTTCATGCGCATGGCCTTCAGCTCCGCAGAGCAAGGCGCCAGCGCCTTTACTTCTGCCCTGGAGACGCTTAATTGAAACTGGCTTTGGTCGGTGACATCGGTGGCACCAACGCACGTTTCGCGTTGTGGAAAAACCAGCAGCTGGAATCGATCCAGGTGCTGGCGACGGCAGACCACGCCAGCCCGGAGGAGGCGATTGCGCTCTACCTGAGTGGGCTCGGTCTGGCGCCGGGCTCGATCGGTTCGGTGTGCCTGTCGGTGGCGGGCCCTGTGAGTGGCGATGAATTCAAATTCACCAACAATCACTGGCGACTCAGTCGCAAGGGGTTCTGCAAGACTTTGCAGGTGGATCAACTGCTGCTGGTCAACGATTTCTCGGCGATGGCGCTGGGCATGACCCGCTTGCAGCCCGGTGAATTTCGGGTGGTCTGCGAAGGCACGCCGGAACCGTTGCGGCCGGCGGTGGTGATCGGCCCGGGCACTGGCCTGGGCGTGGGCACCTTGCTCGATCTGGGCGAGGGCCGTTTTGCCCCGCTGCCGGGGGAGGGCGGTCACGTCGACCTGCCGCTGAGCAGTCCGCGTGAAACCCAACTGTGGCAGCACATCTTCAACGAGATCGGCCATGTCAGCGCTGAAACGGCATTGAGTGGCAGTGGTTTGCCACGGGTCTACCGGGCGATCTGCGCGGTGGACGGTCACACGCCTGTGCTCGACACGCCTGAGGCGATCACAAAGGCCGGGCTGGCGGGTGATCCGATTGCCCTGGAAGTGCTCGAGCAGTTCTGCTGCTGGCTGGGTCGCGTGGCTGGTAACAACGTGCTGACCACCGGTGCACGGGGTGGTGTGTACATCGTCGGCGGGGTGATTCCACGGTTTGCCGATTTCTTCATCGAAAGCGGTTTCGCCCGGTGTTTCGCCGACAAGGGCTGCATGAGCGATTACTTCAAAGGCATTCCGGTGTGGCTGGTGACTGCGCCGTATTCTGGGTTGGTGGGTGCGGGTGTGGCGTTGGAGCAATCCATTCCAACCTGAAATGCAATCAAATGTGGGAGCGGGCCTGTGGTGAGGGGGCTTGCCCCCGTTGGGCTGCGCAGCAGCCCCAAAATCTCTGATGCACCAAAGATCTTGTGAGTGCTGCGCACTCAAACGGGGGCAAGCCCCCTCGCCACAGGTCCGCTCCCACAGTTGGTTCTGCGGTGTTTGTAGATTTCGCGCTTAAGGCATAATCCACCCAATTCAAACAACAAGGATGCCGCCCCGTGAGCTCAGTCAACAAGTCGATTTTGTTGGTCGATGACGACCAAGAGATACGCGAGTTGCTGGACACCTACCTGACCCGCGCCGGTTTCCAGGTCCGTACCACGCCCGATGGTGCAGGGTTTCGTCAGGCCTTGAACGAGGCGCCGAGCGATCTGGTGATTCTCGACGTGATGCTGCCGGACGAAGATGGCTTCAGCCTCTGCCGCTGGATCCGCCAGCACCCGCGCCAGGCCCAGGTGCCGATCATCATGCTCACCGCCAGTTCCGACGAGGCCGACCGCGTCATCGGTCTGGAACTGGGCGCCGACGACTACCTCGGCAAACCCTTCAGCCCCCGTGAATTGCAGGCGCGCATCAAAGCCTTGTTGCGCCGCGCACAGTTCGGTCAGGAGCGTTCCGGCAGTGAAGTGCTGGCCTTCGATGACTGGCGGCTGGACATGGTCAGCCATCGGTTGTTCCACATCGACGGCGAGGAAGTGATTCTCTCGGGCGCCGATTTCGCGCTGCTGAAACTGTTCCTCGATCATCCTCAGGAAATCCTCGACCGCGACACCATCGGCAATGCCACCCGTGGCCGTGACCTGATGCCGCTCGATCGCATCGTCGACATGGCGGTCAGCCGTTTGCGGCAGCGCCTGCGCGACACTGAAAAGCCGCCACGGCTGATCCGTACCGTGCGTGGCAGTGGCTACCAACTGGCCGCTAACGTGGTTGCCAGCAATGGTCACTGAGTTCCTGCGCAAGCTCGCCGGGCGGGTGCCGGTACCGCGCTCGCTGCTCGGGCGCATGTTGCTGCTGACCCTGCTGGCGGTGCTGTTCGCACAGGCGTTGTCGAGCGTGATATGGGTGTCGCAATTGCGCGCCACGCAGCTCGAAGGCCTGGTCACCAGTGCCCGCAGCCTGGCCCACTCGATGACGGCCAGCGTCAGTTATTTCCGCTCGTTGCCGGTGGCGTTCAGGCCGCTGGTACTCGATCAGTTACGCAGCATGGGCGGCACCCGGTTCGTGGTGACGCTCAATGACAAACCCTTGGGCATGGAAGTGCTGCCGATCACCCCGCGCAAAGCAGCGGTGCTCAAAGCGGTGGACGAAGTGTTGCGCCAGTCGCTGGGGCAGGACATCGACATCTCGGTGACGTTCGTCAGCCCCGAAGACCTGCGGATTTTCAACGGCGGCCTGAAGCTCGACGAATTGCCGCGCTCCTGGGCGCACTATGCGTTGACCCTGGAACCGGTGAATCCGCCGGTGCTGGTCACGCAAATCCAGATGGCGCCGGGCGAATGGCTGTACATCGCCTCACTGTTGCCCGAGCCCTACACCAGTCTTGAAGAACAAGGCCTGCCGGCGCAACAGGTCTGGTTCATCGTGCTCACCAGCGGTTTCTTGCTGCTGTTCATCGGCCTGCTGGTGCACTGGCAGAGCCGACCGCTCAAGCGATTGGCCCGCGCGGCGCGGGACATGTCCTTGGGCGCCGAAGTCGAACCGGTGGCCGAGGGCGGCGGCAGTGAAGTAGTGGAAGTGGGCCGCGCCTTCAATGCGATGCGCGAGCGCATCAGCCGTTACCTGACCGAACGCAGCCAATTGTTCAGCGCAATTTCACACGATTTGCGCACGCCGATTACCCGGTTGCGACTGCGAGTGGAATTGCTCGAAGACGAAAAGCTGCAAGCCAAGTTCGGCCGTGATCTGGATGAGCTGGAGTTGCTGGTAAAGGGCGCGCTGCAATGCGTGAAAGACACCGACATCCACGAGAACATCGAGCCGGTGGATCTCAATCATGTGCTCGACTGCCTGGTGGAACCGTATCTGGCGCCCAACGGCAATGGTCGCGTGACTCAGCATGGCCGGGCGCTGGCGCCGTATTCCGGTAAGCCATTGGCGCTCAAGCGTTGCATCGGCAACCTGATCGACAACGCCTTGAAATATGGGCAGAACGCGCATCTGCACATCGATGACGACGAGAGCGCGTTTGTCCTGCATGTAGACGATGAAGGGCCGGGCGTGCCGGAGCAGCGGCTGGAACAGGTGTTCGAGCCGCACTTTCGCTTGGCCGGGCAGCAGCAGGGTTATGGCTTGGGGCTGGGGATTGCGCGCAACATTGCCCATAGCCATGGCGGTGAAGTCAGCCTGCAAAACCTGCGTGAAGGCGGGTTGCGGGTGACGTTGCAGTTGCCGCGCTCGGTGGATTGACACCGCCTCTGTGGCGAGGGAGCTTGCTCCCGCTGGGGCGCGGAGCGGCCCCCCTTATCCCTGAAAAGAATGGGACTGCTGCGCAGTCCAACGGGAGCAAGCTCCCTCGCCAACACATCACTCACCTCAAAATCAGGGGAAATGTCACAACCCGGTGACATAACTCACCTCCTTCGTTACCTGCCCGTCACCGCCCGTTGTTTAGACTGCCCCCAGTCATAACAACAAAAAAGGTCTTCCCATGGACACCTTCCAACCTGCCTTCAGCAGTTGGCTGAACGCACCTGCCCATCAGCAATGGCTCGCCGCCGAAGGCCTGCGCCTGCTGGCATTCGCCAAGGCTGCAAAGCTTGCCGAAGGCTTCGGCAATCTCGATGAAAAGGGTCTCCTGGCGGCCAACGCGCAAGCTGAAACCATGAACACCGCGCGTATGACCCACAGCTTCGCCATGGCCCACATCCAGGGCCTGCCGGGTTTCGCCGAGCTGGTGGATCACGGCATCCAGGCCCTCAGCGGGCCGCTGCGTGATGCCGAACACGGTGGCTGGTTCGCCACGCCCGAACACCGCGATGGCAATACCGGCAAAGCCGCTTACCTGCATGCCTTCGTGGCATTGGCCGCGAGTTCTGCAGTGGTCGCCCAACGTCCCGGCGCACAAGCGTTGCTCGACGATGCGATCCATATCATCGACACGCATTTCTGGTGCGAGGAGGAGGGCGCGATGCGCGAATTCTTCAACCGCGACTTCAGTTGCGAAGAAGCCTATCGCGGCGCCAACAGCAACATGCATGCCACCGAAGCCTTCCTCGCCCTGGCCGATGTCACCGCGGACAACCGCTGGCTGATTCGCGCCCAGCGTATCGTTGAGCGCGTCATTCACGATCACGCCGCGGCCAATGACTATCTGGTGGTCGAGCATTTCGACCGCGACTGGCAGGGG
>NZ_AKJB01000077.1:0-15372 GCF_000282555.1 Pseudomonas sp. GM102
GTGAAGCCGCCTCCTACTCGATGTGAAACAAAAACGGCATGAGCTACCCGTCGCCTGCTTATTTACCGCGCGACTTTTTCCTGTCAATGACAGTCAGTAGACTTGTAACTGTTTCAAGACACTAAACGGTGCGACGCTAAGCATCGATCTGTTGCACAATATGCCCCGAACCGTTTTCCTCAGGATGTTCAATGTTTAGATCAATTCCCATGCATGTTGTCGGACTGGCCTTGGTGCTGGTCGCCGCTGCCGGTTGTTCGTCGAAGAAGGCCGCCATCTATGAGCATGAGAACTTCGACGACTCAGGAACGTTTTCGCGCAGCTACCCGGTGACCGATGCGCAGACCTGCGAAGCAGCCCGTCGGGCTTTGCTCAGCCAGGGTTACATCATCACCAGCGCCGATCCGAAGCTGGTCAGTGGTCACAAGAGCTTCCAGCAGACTGGCGAGACCCACATGGAGATCAGCTTCAACGTGGTCTGTGCCGATGACGGCAGCGAAGGGCATCACGCGACCATGTTCGCCAATGCGCTGCAGGACCGTTATGCGCTGAAGAAGACCAATAACTCCGCCAGCCTCGGTGTTGGTGTGTTGGGCTCGGTATCGATGCCAATCGGCTCGTCCGACGACTCGATGGTCAAGGTCGCCAGTGAAACCGTGTCCTCGGCCAAGTTCTACGAGCGTTTCTTTGCCCTGGTCGAGTTGTTCCTTCCGCCGGAGGCGAAGAAGGCGGCACACATTACCGAGAAGCCGAAGACTGATCTGGGTGTGCCCGAAGCCAAGGCTGCGCCGGCTCAGTTGGCGCCGACTTCGACCCCGGCGACAGAACCTGCTCCTGCTCCTGCTCCTGCTCCTGCGCCGGCAGCTGCACCAACCGAAACCGCTCCTGCTGCTTCAGAGCCTGTTGTGCCACCTGCCGAAACAGCGCCGATTACCCCGGCGCAGAGCAGCGAGCCGAGTTCGTCCACCGAAACAGTATCTCCACCGGCGGATTCAAGCACCATGCCGGCACCGACCGAACCAATTTCGGCCATGCCTGTCTCCGGCCAGTAATGGGCTGATGTTACGGGATCGGGTCAGACGACTCCGATCCCGCAACACCTTCCAAGATTGATCCACATCAAATCGAGCTGTATTCCTACAGCTCGTATCGAAAAAAACCTGTGATAAATTCCTGACCACCTGCTACGTTTTATTCAGTAGCGACGTAGTGTCGTACCAGCGTCATTTTTCTTTCATACGGGCACTTTATGCTCAGGGCGCTGGTCATTTATTCAGACGATTTTTTCAGTAGGCGATGGGGGTTTAATAATGGACGATTATCAAGAAGAACTGCTCGAGTACCAGGCGTTTGAACTGGACCCGCTGGAGCCGGCTGAAGACGCTACCGAGCTTTAGGGGGCGCCGCGGGGAAACTTATTGAGAGCGCCCCTAACCTTACGCGGATTGGCGATGACTGCGGCGAAACTCGCCGGGGGTCTGGCCGTTCCAGCGTTTGAAGGCCCGTTGGAAGGCTTCGGCTGAGGCAAAACCCAGCAGGTAGGCGATTTCCCCGAACGCCAGTTCGGTGTCGCGGATGTAGGTCATGGCGAGGTCGCGGCGTGTGTCGTTGAGAATTGCACGAAACTGCGTGCCTTCCTCGGCGAGTTTGCGACGCAAGGTCCAGGTTGGCAGCTTCAGGCGTGCCGCCACTTCTTCCAGGTCGGGTTCCCGACCACCATTGAGCAACGGCCCCAGTAACTGAGTGATGCGTTCACGCAGGCTGCGGGTGCGTGTCAGTTGCTCCAGTTCCCGTTCACACAGTTGCAGCAGGAGCCGCCAGGTGCTCGGGCAGTGTTCCGGGTTGCGCTGGGCGAGGTTATCCAGGCTCAGGCGCAGTTGATTCTGTTCGGCGCCAAACTGAATCGGACAATCCCCCAGCACGGCGTACGCCTCGCGGTAATCCGGCGCTTCAAATTCGATCTCGATCCGTTCAGCACGTAGCGGGGCAGGGCTTACGCTGGACAATTGCTGCAACCAGCCGGTGATGATCGAATCCACCACGAAGCGGTTGTAGGCGTTATAGGGACTGATGGAATAGAACCGCAGCCAGGCGCCTTGGGCATCTTCATGAAAGCTCGACTGGCCGCGATAGTTGGAACCGTACAGCGCTTCGAAGCGAATCAGGCAGCGCGCCGCTTCGCGCACAGTGGGTGCCTGGGCGGCGGTGACTCCGGCCAGACCGGCCTGGCTCAAACGACTGAGCTGGCCCATGCGTAAACCCAGTGCCGGGTCGTCGGTCAGTTGAATGGCGCCGTGACCCAGGCGCATGTAGCGCGGGATCGAGAGGCGGGCGCCGGCCTCGGCCAGTCGCGCGGCGTCGAGGCCGTACTGTTCGAGCAGTGGTTGTGGGTCCAGGCCATGGCTGCGCACGGCGTCGGCCAGGCTATGGACGAAGCCTACCGACAAATCCCCGAGGCGCATCGGCTGCGGTTTCATAGGCTTACAGCCAGAGGTTCAGCAAACGCGCGCCCCGGGCATCGCCGTCGGCGAATTGTTGCCCGTTGCTGCTGAGGAAGCTTTGACCGGCGCTGCTCTTGTCCCAGAACTGACCGCGCAGGAACACGCTCATGCCGGCGATGGCCTGGCTGGCGGACGGTTGGGCAATCAGCGTCAACCGATGCCAGGCCTGACCTTCACTGAGTTCGCCAGCCTTGAGGCTGACAGAGTTCGGTGTGGACTGACCTTTGTACCCGCGCCACGGTTGATCCCAGGACCCGCGCCCGACGATGAACGCAGGGACCGCCACCAGTTGCGCGCCTTGATCGTCGAGTTTGCGATAGTTTTCCGGATACCAACTGTCGCTGCCGATCAACACGCCCAAGCGTCCGGCCGGTGTGTCGACGACGTTGATCGTGTGTTCGGAATTGGCATCGACGGTGTCGTGACCAGCGAAAGTCGGGTGCATTTGCCGCTGCGGCTGGCCGATCGGCAAACCGTCGCGACCGAACACGACGCTGCTGTTGTACAGGGCACCGCGGCCAATCTTCAGGGTGCCATCGCTGACACTCGGCTCGGGCAACACGATGGAACCCGCCACCAGAGTGATGTGGAATTCTTTCGCCAAACCGCCGAACAGCGCCTGGTAACTCTTGGCCATTTTCTTGGCTTTCATCCGCAAGTGCGCGTCGTCGAGACGGCTGCCGCCCTCGGCACTGATCAGGGCGCGGATGAACTGCAACGGGTTGCTCACCGCCAGCCAGTTCATGGCTTCCTTGAGCGTAGTGGCCTGGTACAGCTCGTCTTTCTCGCCGCTGACCATCAGCCAGGTGCCGATATGTTCAGGCAGTACGACGATGGTCTTTTCATTCAGCAGGCCTTGGTCCTGAGCCTTCTGCAAATAAGCCGCGAGCTTGCGGTGCAGGCGTTCGGGGCTTTGATAGTCGGTGGGGAACAGCTCGGGCTGGATACCCAGCAGATTGCCGCGATCGGCGGGCGTGCCCTGATCGACCGCGAGACTGATGCGCAGGTCCGACAGGTAATGACCCACCGGACGGTCCGCGGCCCACATGGCGTAGGTCGTGAGGGCGGCGATCAACGCCATGGAGAAAGTCAGGTACAAAAGTTTGCGCATGGGGAAACAGTCAACGACCGTGTGCAGGGTTCGCGACTAGGGTAGGGCCCATGCCCGCACTTGCCAAGGGGCGCTGCACATTTGGATCAATAAGTTGTCAGTTACGGTCATTGAGTGACAGCAGTGCGACTCTTAGTCTGTCGAACATGACTGATGGGGGCCGAAGAGCTCCTGCATTTTTTCCGTGATCGCTCGTTGTGGAGTTACCGATGGCCGCCGCTCATTACCCGCACCTGTTGGCCCCGCTGGACCTGGGTTTTACCACGTTGCGCAACCGCACCCTGATGGGCTCGATGCACACGGGTCTTGAGGAAAAGCCCGGCGGTTTCGAGCGCATGGCCGCGTACTTCGCCGAGCGTGCCCGTGGTGGCGTTGGCCTGATGGTCACCGGCGGTATCGGCCCGAATGATGAGGGCGGGGTTTACTCTGGCGCGGCCAAGCTGACCACCGAGGAAGAGGCGCTCAAGCACCTGATCGTCACCCGGGCAGTGCACGAGGCCGGCGGCAAGATCTGCATGCAGATTCTCCATGCCGGGCGTTATGCCTACAGCCCAAAGCAAGTGGCGCCGAGCGCGATCCAGGCGCCGATCAACCCGTTCAAGCCTAAAGAGCTGGACGAGGAAGGCATCGAGAAGCAGATCAGCGACTTCGTCACCTGCTCGACCCTAGCGCAAAAAGCCGAGTACGACGGCGTCGAAATCATGGGCTCTGAAGGTTATTTCATTAACCAGTTCCTCGCGGCCCACACCAACCATCGCACCGACCGTTGGGGCGGTGCTTACGAAAACCGCATGCGCCTGCCGGTAGAAATTGTCCGCCGGGTGCGCGAAGCGGTCGGCCCGAACTTCATCATTATCTTCCGCCTGTCGATGCTCGATCTGGTGGAAGGTGGCAGCAGCTGGGAAGAGATCGTGCAATTGGCCAAGGCCATCGAGCAGGCCGGTGCGACGATCATCAACACCGGCATCGGCTGGCACGAAGCGCGGATTCCGACCATCGCCACCAAAGTGCCGCGTGCGGCGTTCAGCAAGGTCACGGCCAAGCTGCGCGGTTCAGTGAACATTCCGCTGATCACCACCAACCGCATCAACACCCCGGAAGTCGCCGAGCAGATCCTGGCCGACGGCGATGCCGACATGGTGTCCATGGCGCGCCCGTTCCTCGCCGACCCGGACTTCGTCAACAAGGCTGCGGCCGGTCGTGGCGATGAAATCAACACCTGCATCGGTTGCAACCAGGCATGCCTGGATCACACCTTTGGCGGCAAGTTGACCAGTTGCCTGGTGAACCCGCGGGCCTGCCATGAAACCGAACTCAACTACCTGCCGGTGCAGCAGATCAAGAAAATCGCCGTGGTCGGTGCCGGCCCTGCCGGTCTGTCCGCCGCCACTGTGGCCGCCGAACGTGGCCATCAGGTGACGTTGTTCGATTCGGCCTGCGAAATCGGCGGCCAGTTCAACATCGCCAAGCGCGTGCCGGGCAAAGAAGAGTTCTTCGAAACCCTGCGCTACTTCAACCGCAAATTGCAGACCACCAACGTCGAGCTGTGCCTGAATACCCGTGTCGATGTGGCGAAGCTGGTTGAGGGCGGTTACGACGAAATCATCCTGGCGACCGGTATTGCGCCACGGGTGCCGGCGATTCCGGGCGTCGAGCATGCCAAGGTGCTGAGCTACCTGGACGTGATCCTCGAGCGTAAACCGGTGGGCAAGCGCGTCGCAGTGATCGGCGCCGGCGGTATCGGTTTCGACGTGTCGGAATTCCTCGTTCACAAGGGCGTGGCCACCAGTCAGGACCGCGAAGCGTTCTGGAAAGAGTGGGGCATTGATACACACCTCGAAGCGCGCGGCGGCGTTGCGGGAATCAAGGCCGAGCCGCATGCGCCGGCCCGTGAAGTGTTCCTGCTGCAACGCAAGAAATCCAAGGTCGGCGACGGCCTGGGCAAGACCACTGGCTGGATTCACCGTACCGGCCTGAAGAACAAGCAGGTACAGATGCTCAACAGCGTCGAGTACCTGAAGATCGACGATGAAGGCCTGCACATCCGCATCGGCGAAAGCGGTGAACCGCAGGTGCTGCCGGTGGACAACATCGTGATCTGCGCCGGACAGGATCCGTTGCGTGAGTTGCAGGACGGTTTGCTCGCGGCGGGGCAGAACGTGCACTTGATCGGCGGCGCGGACGTGGCGGCGGAGCTGGATGCCAAGCGCGCGATCAACCAGGGTTCGCGGTTGGCGGCTGAGTTGTAATACGCATAACTCTGTGGCGAGGGAGCTTGCTCCCGCTGGAGGCCGAAGGACTCCCCTTTCAGCGATGGTGTTGTGTCAGGTTAATCACCGTCGCTGATTTTACGGCTGCTGCGCAGCCGAGCGGGAGCAAGCTCCCTCGCCACATGTGGGCTGCTAAGATACCGGCTCTTTACATCGAGCCGGCATCAATGCTTTCCCCTCCAACAGACTGGCTACCCCAAGCCCCCCTCGAACCCCTTCACCTCGACTGGCTCACCACTGCCGGCATCGACGTCGCGATCCTGCGTCTGGACCAGATCGACCCGCTGATCAGCGGTAACAAGTGGTTCAAACTCATCGAACACCTCAAAGCCGCCGACCAGAATGGTGCCCAAGGCATCATCAGTCTGGGTGGTGCCCATTCCAATCATCTCCATGCATTGGCTGCGGCGGGCAAACGCTTCGGTTTCACCACCGTCGGCCTGCTGCGCGGGCATCCGCAAGACACCCCGACGGTGAAGGACTTGCAGGCGTTCGGCATGCACTTGCATTGGTTGGGCTATGGCGGTTATCGAGCGCGGCACGAGCCAGGCTTCTGGGCGCCATGGCGGGAGCAATACCCCGAGCTACATCCTGTACCGGAAGGTGGCGGCGGCTTGCTTGGGGCGAAGGGCTGCGGGCAATTGTTAACTCTGGCCTGCGAGCAATTGAGTGGTCTGGGCTGGAGCAACTACGACGGCTGGTGGCTGGCCTGCGGAACGGGTACCACCCTGGCCGGTCTGGTTCTGGCCGAGGCGGGTGAGCATCCGGTGTATGGCGCGTTGGCGGTGCCTGACGATCATGGTGTGGCGCAGCAGGTCGAGATGATTGTGCAGGAAGCTGGACTGATCGATCCCGCCTATGAACTGTTGGACGCCAGCCGTGGCGGTTTTGCCAAAGTCGATCCGTCGTTGCTTGCGTTCATCGAGCAGACCGTGCAAGCCAGCGGCATTCCCCTCGAACCGCTGTACACCGGCAAAGCGCTGCTGGCGCTCAAGCTGCAAATCGAGGCGGGTAAATTTGCCCGGGGCACGCGCTTGATCTTCATCCACACCGGCGGCTTGCAGGGCCGCCGGGGGTTCAGTTCACGGCGAGAGGGCTAAATCCTGTAGGAGCGAGGCTTGCCCGCGAAGAACGATGACGCGTGATACCTGAAAAGCCGCGGTGCATTCTTCGCGGGCAAGTCGGATCGCCGCACCGCTCGCTCCTACAGGTTTTGTGTCTTGATTTACCACCCCGGGCTCAAACGCGCTTGGGCATCATCCGCAGCAAGGTGTTATCGCGCACCACATAGTGGTGGTAAAGCCCGGCCACGGCGTGGAGTCCGATCAGCCAATAGCCGATCGTCCCGCCGAGCACATGCCAGCCCTCAAGCTGCTTGGCCAGCGGTTTGTTTTCTTCGATCAGCAACGGCAGGTCGATGCCATAGAACATCACCTGATGCCCCTCGGCGCTGGTAATCAGCCAGCCCAGAATCGGCATGGTGATCATGAAAATATACAACGCCCAATGCATCAGTTTGGCGAGCAGGGTTTGCCAGCGAGGCGAGGCGGGAAAGATCTGCGGCGCCGGCCCCAGGCTGCGGGCGAACAGCCGCAGCCAGACCAGCACGAACACCGTCAAGCCGAGCATGAAGTGCGCTTCCTTGATCAGCGTCCGGCCGCCACTGCCTTTGGGAAAGATCCCACGCAATTCGATGCAGGCGTAAACCACTATTAGCAGTACCAGCATCAACCAGTGCAGCGCGATTGATACGGTGCTGTAGCGTGATTCGGAGTTCTTCCAGGGCATACGGTGTTTCCTCACAGATCTGGTCTGAAGTCACCGTTCTTGTTCGACGGCGTGGGTTAACTGTAATCCTGTTTCGGTGGGTTTGCCTGAGGCGAATTGGCTGTTCAATGCTCTGGATCAAGTGATCGGCCACAAAAAAGCGCCAGTTCCGTTAAAGGAGCTGGCGCTTTTTTATGAAACGAGAGGTGTAATCAGTCGGTTTGCGGCATCTCGCCGTTGGCCAGGCGCTTGTTGATGTCGGCGATCACTTCGGGCAAGTCGGTTATGGTGTCGATCATGTAGTGCGGCCGCGAGCCTTCGAACATCGCGTGAATGCGCTTGCGTTCGCTGGCCAGTTTATCGCTGCTCAGGGCGCGATAGCCTTCGTAGTCCAGACCCAGCGCGTTGCCGGAGCAGATCAATGCCACGGTCCACATGCCGGCGCGGCGACCTTCGAGAATGCCCGGCACCGTGTCGTCGATCTTCACACAGGCCGCGACGTCGTCGATGCCCAAGGCAATCACGTTGGCCAGCGCCTGAGCCGGCCATGGGCGTCCATTGGGCACTTCATCGGTGGCGACCACGTGATCGGCGATGTAGCCGTTGGTGGCGGCCAGTTCGACGACTTTGTCCATGACCTGTTTCGGGTAGCCGGAGCACGAACCGATCTTGATCCCTTGCTGGCGTAGGTTGGCGATGGTTTCCAGGGCGCCCGGAATCAGGGCCGAGTGTTCGGCGATTTTTTCGATTTGCAGCGGCATGAAGCGTTTGTAAATGGCGGTGACGTCATCGTCAGTCGGGGCGCGACCGAACACGTTGCGGTAACGCTCGGCGACTTGCGGCTGATCGCACAGGGTACGAATGTGGTCCCACTTGCCCATACCCATCGGCCCGCGGGCTTCTTCGATGGACACCTGGACGTCGAACTCGGCGAAGGCTTCGACGAAAATCTGCGTCGGGGCGAAGGAACCGAAGTCGACGACAGTGCCGGCCCAGTCGAGGATGGCGGCTTGGAGTTTGGTTGGGTTGGTGTAGTTCATGTAAATGATCCTGTGTAGGAGCGAGGCTTGCCCGCGAAGAACGATAATTCGGTTTAACTGACTGACCGTGTCGTCTGCATTCGCGGGCAAGCCTCGCTCCTACAGGGACGGCGGTGTCTGTTAATTCAGATTTCGAGTACTTCCATCTCGCGTAGCACGTCGGCGATCGCCGCCACTGCCGCGTGCATTTCGGCCTGGTTGACGTGGCCGATGCAGCCGACGCGGAAGGTTTCGACCTGGGTCAGTTTGCCGGGGTAGAGGATGAAACCCTTGGCCTTGACCCGTTCGTAGAATTCCTTGAACTGATAGCGCGGGTCTTTCGGCGCGTGGAAGGTGACGATGATCGGCGCCTGGATCGCGGCCGGAAGGAAGCTGCGCAGCCCCAGTTTGGCCATGTCATCGAGCAGCACCTGGCAGTTGTTGGCGTAGCGCTGATGCCGTGCGGGCAAGCCGCCTTCTTCGTTGTATTGCAGCAGGGCTTCGTGCAGCGCCGCGACCACGTGGGTCGGCGGGGTGAAGCGCCATTGGCCGGTCTTGGCCATGTAGGTGTGCTGGTCGAACAAGTCCATCGCCAGTGAGTGCGAATTGCCGGTGGCTTTCGCCAGTGCTTCTTTGCGCGCAAAGACGAAGCCCATCCCCGGAACACCTTCCAGGCATTTGCCCGAGGCGGCGATCAGCGCATCGAACGGCACATCTTGGGCATCGATCGGCAGGGCGCCAAACGAGCTCATGGCGTCGATGATCAGGCGTTTGCCGTGTTGCTCGATGACGTGGGCGATGTCCGCCAGCGGGTTGAGGATGCCGGTGCTGGTTTCGCAGTGAATCAGCGCGACGTGGGTGATGCTGGCGTCGCCTCGCAGCAAGCGGTCGACGTCGGCGGCGGTGGTTGGTTCGTCTTCGGCGGTTTCGAAGGTGCTGAACGAACGGCCGAGCACTTCACAGATCTTCGCCAGGCGTTTGCCGTAGGCGCCGTTGATCAGCACCAGCACTTTACCGTCCCGAGGCACCAGTGTGCCGATGGCCGCTTCGACCGCGAACGTGCCGCTGCCTTGTAACGGAACGCAGTGATGGCTGTCGGCACCGTTGATGATCGTCAGCAGTTGTTCGCAGAGGCTGGCGGTCAGTTGGTTGAAGCGGTCATCCCATGAGCCCCAGTCGACCATCATTGCCTGACGGGTGCGGCTCGATGTGGTCAATGGGCCGGGGGTGAGCAGGATGGGCTCGGCAGTACTCATTCTTGTGTCCTCGCAAAAGCTCAGTGGGATGAAGCTACGGGACATAAATTGCAATTCGGTGAGCTATCAATCAAATTGTTTGTTGTTATGCCAGCCATCAGTGAGGGTTATTCATGAATCTGTTCCAGCTGCGCGCCTTCGATGCCGTGGCCCGGGAGGGCAGCTTCACCCGCGCCGCCGAGCGGCTGTTCATCAGTCAACCGGCCGTCACCGGGCACATCAAGGCGCTGGAGGAGCACTACCAGATCACCTTGCTGCGACGCACCGCGCGGCGCGTCGAGCTGACGGAAGAGGGCACCAAACTGGCAGCAATCACCCGGGCGATGTTTGGCTTGGCCGAAGAAGCGCAGGTGATGCTGGAGGCCAACCGGCAGTTGCTGACCGGGCGCCTGGAAGTGGCGGCGGACGGGCCGCACATGGTCATGCCGATGCTCGCCAGTTTGCGTGCGCGTTATCCGGGGATCACCGTGAACCTGCGGCTGGGCAATGCCCAGGAAACATTGGCCGCGTTGCTGTCGGAACATGCCGACGTGGCGGTGCTGACCGAGGTCGAGCCGCGCAAGGGGCTGCACCTGCAAGCGTTGAGCGAGTCGAGGATTTGCGCGTTGGTGCCTGCGGGTCATCCGTGGGCGCAGCAGTCGAAAGGGGTGCAGCTCAGGAATCTGGACCAGGTGATCATGGTCTTGCGTGAGCCGAGTTCGATTACCCGACGCACGTTCGACGAGGCGTGCGCTCAGGCCAGGGTCAATCCACGGGTGTTGCTGGAACTGGACAGTCGCGAGGCAGTGACCGAGGCGGTGGCTGCCGAGCTGGGCGTGGGGGTGGTGTCGTCGGTGGAAGTCAGCCACGATCCGCGGGTGGCGGCGGTGCCGATTATTGGCGAGGGGTTGGTCAATCGGCACATGATCGGGTGCGTGGAGCGGCGGCGGGATTTGCGCTTGATCCAGGCGTTTTTTGGGTTGGCGCCTGGCAGATAGACCGGGGTGCGGCTATCGCGGGCAAGCCACGCTCCCACAGGTTTTGCGTCGTACACAAGGTATGCGGCCAGCACAAATCCCTGTGGGAGCGTGGCTTGCCCGCGAAGAGGCCGGGCCTGCCTACACCAGACTCTCGCGAACCATCTCCAGAAACGTCGCCACCACTCGCCGCGAACTCTGTTCGCGCAAACACACCAGCGTCTCCGTCAGCCGCCGTGTGCAATCGGTAATCGGTAACGCGCATACCCGCGAATCCGCACCAAATTCAGCGGCCGACACCACCCCCACGCCAATCCCGACCACCACCGCCTCGCGCGCGGCTTCCCGGCCTTCGACCTCGATCGCCGGGCGGATGCGAAACCCGGCCCGGGCCATTTCCTCTTCCAGGGTCTGGCGGGTTACTGAACCGATTTCCCGCAGCACCAATGGCGTGTCGTCTAGGTCCGCCAAGCAGATGGACTCTCGATCGGCCCACGGATGATGACGCGAAACGAACGCCACCATCGGGTCATTGCGCAGCGGCAACGAGAGCAAACGATCGTCGCTGACATCGCGTCCCAACAGGGCCAGATCGGCCTGATAGTTGAACAGCCGAAACAGTGATTCGTCGGTGTTGCCGGTTTCGATCTTCACGCTGATGCCGGGGTAGCGCTCGCAGAACCGCGCGATTTGCGGCAGCACATGCACCGGCGCATCCACCGCCAGAATCAGGCTGCCGGTCTGCAACGCCTGAGACGCATGAAGCAACTCCTGCGCTTCGGCTTCGATCACGAACAGTCGCTGGGTAATGCTCAACAGACGTTCGCCCAGATCGGTCAGGCGCACCGAGCGTTTATTACGGTGGAACAGCAACACACCGAAACGCTCTTCGAGTTTGCGCACTTGGTCGGAAATCGCCGGTTGCGTCAGAAACAGCCGCTCAGCGGCTTTGGTGAAGCTTCCGTGGACCGCGACGGCGTGAAAGGCTTTGAGCTGGGCGTGGGATACCGACATCGAACCTCCAGTAACAAGCTGAGCTTGTATTCGAAATACGATAAATCGATTTCACTTATTAGTCAGTTATTGTTTTTATCGCCTCAGCCCCAAATGCCCGCGCCGATGTCTGCATTGTCGGTGGCGGCTACACCGGGTTGTGGACGGCGGCGGGCAAGGCCGACAAGGGATGAAACTCAAGGGGTGAGATCCGAGCGGTTGACCAGCCAATCGAGTAGCAGGCGGCCATCGCGGCGTGGTTCGGGAGCAGGCCGGGAAGGCTGGGGATGACCCATGCCGGCACATAGCACCGGTCGGTCCGGGTCACTGTCGAGGAAGCTGATCAGCACTTCGGTGCCGGCCATGGGCAACTTGGAGGAGTCGATCCGCCCATCCGGCGTTGCGAGGGCGACCGGTAGCCAGAAACCGGCGGATTCGTCCGCCTCGAACGCCGGCGTTGGCCATAGCCTGACCTGTATCCGGCCCTGGTCATCGAGCGTCGCCGGTTGCCCGACGGGGCCCAGCACCCAGGCGGTCTGATAGCCAGGGATGCTCGGCCTGGCGTGTTTGAACGCCGGCCTGAAGACCGTTGACCAGGGGATAGCAGTGAACTGATTGCTGTAGCGCCGGGCAATGCCGGGCTGGTCCTCGGCGAGAATCGACGGCTGCTGTCCTTGGTGCCGGATATCTGTGAGCAGCCACTGATCGTTGAAACTCGAGAGCGGGTGCTGCGCCACTTGCAGGATCCGTCCGCTGCACAGTTCGCTCTGGTTACTTTGGCCGTGGATCTGCCGTTGCTGGCAACGCAGGCGTTCCAGTCGTCGGCGGCTGAGCTGATCGTGATGAAGCTGTGTGGGCGCGGGGCGTGCCGTCACCGGTGCCGTTCTGGCGAGCGTGTGGTTGGCCGCTCCATCGCCGACCACCTGCGCGCCGCGGTTTCTGGCCTCCCATCGTACAGGGGTGGGATCTGGATCATGGCGCTGGAACAACTCGCTGATCACCGGCATGACAGAGTCGTTGAATGCGTCGTCCTGGAACGGCATCAGCAGCGGCGCCTGGGGGAAACTCAGGCTGTCATCGGCCAGCACCAGCACGTGCCCGTCGTGCTGATGTTCGAAGTGATAGTGGATGCCTTCTTCTTCACACAGTCGCTGCATGAAGGCCAGATCGCTCTCATCGTACTGAATGCAAAAAGGCCGGGGCGGGTAGCAGCCGTTTGCCAGTTCGAAACGATAACTGTGTTCGGGCAACTGATGCTCCTCCAGCAACTGGCGCACGATCGCCGGCACGTTGAGACGATGAAACACCCGACGCGAGCTGTGCAGGTGAAGTCGTTGAAGATGCGGCGCCAACACCAGGGAGTAGCCGACCCGGTGTGGGCCGCGATGTTCGCGACTGATGCTGTGGATCACGCCGTGAATACCCTGATCACCCTCCAGTCGCAAAAACGCCGGTTGTTGCAGCCATTGGTCGAGGTGCATCGCCGGGGCGAGGCCGATCACGTCGATGTCGAATCGATAGGGTTGGTTGAGACCTTCACGGCCACTGAACTGCAACACCTGCAAACACAAACCGCCGTCGAGCAGTGTCAGGGTGAAGGGACTTTCCTTGTCGTTATGCATCGAACGCGCTTCTGCCATGGAGGATGGGCGCAGAGGGTACGAAACCACAGCCCTTAAGCGTCATCGCAAATCGCCTTTTCAGAATTGCCCTACAAGTGCTGGTGAAAATGTCGATCGGTCTTGGGGTAAAGATCTTGGAATTTTTGGTCGATTGGCATCTTTAGGCCGTATAAACTTGCGCAACGCGTCGGCCAATAGATGTCTCGGCGCCACAGATCAAGAGAGTGAGTAATGGGCGCACAGTGGAAGGTTAAACACAAAGAAGCGGCAGCCAACGCCAAAGGCAAGATCTTCGGCAAACTGGTGAAAGAAATCACCATCGCTGCCCGCAACGGTGCCGATACCACCACCAACGCACACCTGCGTCTGGTGGTCGAACAGGCGAAAAAAGCCTCGATGCCCCGCGAAACCCTGGAACGCGCGATCAAGAAAGGCTCCGGCCAGCTCGGCGAAACCGTGCAATACCATCGCGTGACGTATGAAGGGTTCGCACCGCATCAGGTGCCGCTGATCGTTGAATGCGTGACTGACAACATCAACCGCACCGTCGCTGAAATCCGCGTCGCGTTCCGCAAGGGCCAGTTGGGCGCTTCCGGTTCGGTGGCCTGGGACTTCAACCACGTAGGCATGATCGAGGCGTCCCCGGACAGCCCTGACGCCGATCCGGAAATGGCTGCAATCGAAGCAGGTGCCCAGGATTTTGAGCCGGGTGAAGACGGCGCGACGCTGTTCCTGACCGAACCTGCGGACCTGGATGCGGTACAGAAAGCACTGCCGGAGCAGGGTTTTACGGTGTTGTCGGCCAAGTTGGGTTACCAGCCGAAGAACCCGGTCAGCGGTCTGAGCGATGAGCAGATGGCGGAAGTCGAAGCGTTCCTCGAAGGCCTCGATAACCACGATGACGTGCAGGATATGTTTGTCGGGTTGGCGGGTTAAGCGGTTCCGACAGTTTTGTGGTCTAACTTGTGGCGAGGGGGCTTGCTCCCGTTCGGTTGCGCAGCAGCCGTCGCTTTTGGGGTCGTTTCGCAACCCAACGGGAGCAAGCTCCCTCGCCACAGGTTTTGTATTTGCCGCTAGTTTAATTCAGCCAGTTCCCGCACAACCTCGCTGAACCCCGGCCGTGCCAGCACATCCGGCTGACAGCAACGCTGCTGTAGATCCTCTAACGCGACCCGCTGTTCATCACTCAACCCCGAGTCGATGCGCTCCAGCAATTCCCCTAGCAGCACCCCGAACGCCCGTACTTCGATCCGTTGCAGCGCGCGGCTTTCAAGGCTGTCCGAGGTGGCATGGAAAGACGCCGCGCCAAAGTCGCCCAACAGGCAATCACCGTGCTCGTTCCACATGATGTTGTGACCATAGAGGTCGCCGTGGGTGATGCCTTGGCGGTGCAAATGTTCAGCCACCGAAGCAATGCCATTGGCGATGCGCAGCGCCACGCTGGCGCTGAACCGGGTGTCGTCGGCGTAGACGTCGCGGGTGCAGGACGCCAGGCTCGGCAGCCCGGCCAGGTTGCGGTAACTCGGATCGATCAGTTGCATCACCAGCCCGGTCGTTTGCTGCGGGTGATCGACAATTCGGCCCTCGACCCGGATCAGGTTGGGGTGGATGCCGGCAGTGATGCAGGCATTCATCTCATGCAACGGCGAGCCATCGCTTGTCATTTCGCCTTTGTAGAGTTTCACCGCGACCTGTTTCGTCTGCTCCCACAACGCCTGATGAATAACCCCCGACGCGCCTTCGCCGAGTTTTTTCTCAAGGTTCAACCCCGACCAGGGAATGCTCGCCGTGGCTTCGAGGGCGGCGGCATCGGCTTCGGTTTCCAGCGGGTTACCGGCGTACGCCAGCCAGGTCAGGCTCGGCAGGGTCAGCAGCCA
>NZ_AKJB01000078.1:0-7919 GCF_000282555.1 Pseudomonas sp. GM102
ATCCCCTAATGAAATGGCTACCCCCGCCGCCCCCTGTGATCGCCCACTAAGCTTTCACCGGGGGCTCATCGGAGATCATGCCATGAACAATGTAGCTATCGCCGCCATCGACCTGGGAAAACATACCTTTCACCTGCATGCGCAAGATGATCGCGGCCATGAGGTTTACCGCAAAAAATTCAATCGGGTGACGCTCATTCGGTATCTGGCCAACCTGGAATCCTGCACCGTCGTGATGGAGGCCTGCGGCGGCGCCCACTTCATGGCGCAAGAGGTCGCCAAGCTGGGACATACGCCCAAACTCATTGCCCCTCATCTCGTGCGTCCGTATGTGAAAAGCAACAAAAACGACTTCGCTGATGCCGAGGCGATCTGCGAGGCGGCGACCCGACCCACGATGCGTTTTGTGCCACCCAAAACTCAAGCTCAGCAGGCACTGGCCATGTCCAACTCGCTACGTGAGTCGTTCATTAAAGACCGCACTGCGACCGTCAATCGGATTCACGCAGCCCTTCTGGAGGTTGGCGTCAGCCTGGCCCCTGGCTTCAAAACCATCAAAGAGCTTCCAGCGTTGCTTGAGGTGAGTTCATTTTCTGAACGCATCAAGAAAAACCTGATGCTGCTGCATGGGCACTTCAACTATCTGGATGGACAGGTCAAGTCGCTGGACAAGGAGGTGGAGTGCCAGGCCGCCGAAGATGATCTGGCGGCGCGCTTGATGACCATGCCGTGTGTCGGCCCGATCACCTCCAGCGCCCTGGCTGCCGAGTTGGGCGATGGCAAACAGTTCAAATGCGGCCGAGGCTATGCGGCCTCGATCGGGTTGGTGCCCAAACAACATTCCACGGGCGACAAGACCGTACTGTTGGGCATCAGCAAACGCGGCGATCGAAACCAGCGACGCCTGCTCATCCAGTGCGCCCGTGTGTACTTGATACAACTGGATCGACAGAAAGGCGCTCTGGCGGACTGGGTCCGCCAGCTCTTGGCGTCCCGCCATCACTCCAATCTTGTGGTTTGCGCGTTGGCCAACAAGCTGGCACGAATCGCCTGGGCGATTGCGGCCCACCACACTGAATTCGATGCGGGGCCAGCCGCGATGAACGCCT
Source organism: Pseudomonas sp. GM102 (assembly GCF_000282555.1). Lineage (NCBI taxonomy): Bacteria > Pseudomonadati > Pseudomonadota > Gammaproteobacteria > Pseudomonadales > Pseudomonadaceae > Pseudomonas > Pseudomonas sp. GM102. The sequence goes on from NZ_AKJB01000078.1 coordinate 1,110, forward strand.
GACCCCGCTGTCACCCGAGCACCACCCACCTGGTTTTGCGATGCTGGATAACTGATGACGTGAACGGCCAACCGGCCTGACGACAACCCTGGGCTCCTACACGGCTGAAAGGCCGTTACCCTAATTAGGGTCGTTGGGCATCGATTCTCATCGAGGCGCGGGGCCACAAACCCCACTTAGACGCCGGATAGATGAAAGCAAGCCAAACACGCATCAAAAACAGTATTGCAGAAAAGGGGGTAACCATAGATGTAGGAGCGAGGCTTGCCCGCGAAGGCGCCATAACGATCACCACATCCCCCAGCGCGAAGCCTATTCAATCTCCAACATCAAGGCACAAAAAAGGGCGAACCCACTAAGGTTCGCCCTTTTTGCACAGCTTCGAACTAGATCACAGCTTGGCTTGCAACAACGCCTCAAGCTTCTCCTGATCCCGAGCAAACTGACGAATCCCCTCAGCCAGCTTCTCGGTCGCCATCGCATCCTCGTTGGACAACCAACGGAACTGCGCTTCATTCAAGCTCAGACGCGTCTCACCAGCATGCCCCGGCGCCAATTTGCGCTCCAGCTTGCCAGTATCCGCCGCCAGCTTCTCCAGCAGATCCGGGCTGATGGTCAACCGATCACAACCGGCCAGCTGTTCAATCTGATTCAGGTTACGGAAGCTCGCACCCATCACCACAGTCTTGTAGTCATTGGCCTTGTAGTAGTTGTAGATGCGCGTCACCGACTGCACGCCAGGATCATCCGCGCCGGTGTAGTCGTTGCCTGTGGCCTTCTTGTACCAGTCGTAGATACGGCCCACGAACGGCGAAATCAGGAAAACCCCAGCGTCAGCACAAGCCGCAGCCTGAGCGAAAGAGAACAGCAAGGTCAGGTTGGTCTGAATGCCTTCCTTTTCCAGCTTCTCGGCAGCGCGAATGCCTTCCCAGGTCGAAGCGATCTTGATCAGCACACGGTCACGGCCAACGCCGGCCTTGTCGTACAGGTCGATCAGACGGTGCGCACGCTTCAATACGGCGTCAGTGTCGAACGACAGGCGCGCATCCACCTCAGTGGAAATACGGCCCGGTACAACCTTCAGAATTTCTTGCCCTACCGCAACGCCAAAACGGTCACTGGCCAGGCCCACATCGCCCTTGCAGTCGTGAACGCAAGCGTTCAGCAACTCGGCATAAGCGGGAATGGCCGCCGCTTTGAGCAACAGGGAAGGGTTGGTGGTAGCGTCCACGGGTTTAACGCGAGCGATTGCTTCGAAGTCGCCGGTGTCGGCAACCACGGTGGTCATTTGTTTGAGTTGTTCCAGCTTGGAAGTCATGGGCGTGCTCTGTCCTATGGGTCTAATGACATTACCCGAGCGCTTGCAGCCACTCAAGGGCGCGTACGTGTATCGATGGCCCCAGCGGCAACAACCTGAAAACGGATGTTTGAAAGGCGGGGCGTGGTATCGGTAGATACGATGCTGAAATAGGGGACAGGTTCAACGCAAGTGACGGTTAGCTTGACGGGCAGGCCTGGGCCATGGCCTCAATGCTTACCGATTTGGACGGTTTACGGATTAGACCTTTGAGCGCTCGGACCGAACAAGTGGCGGCCACGATTTCAAAGCTGCCATTTTTTAACGAAACAAACTGAACGCGATCGCCGGGGCGAAGCCCCAGTGAGGCACGCAGCTTGGCTGGAATGGTGATCCGTCCTTTAGATGTCAGCGTGGCTATTGCCATAGATGATTACTCCGTTCCGTCTTACGAATGAGCGGTAGGGGAATCAGCGCCCCTCGAGTAATTCCGCCGCCTGATCCAGCAACGCCAAAGGCTCTTTGGCCTTGTGAATATCCACCGACAACAACTGCCGAAACTTGCGCGCCCCCGGGAACCCGGTGCCCAGCCCCAGAACATGCCGAGTGATGTGGTGCATCGATCCACCCGCCAGCAGATGCTCGGCAATATAAGGCCGCAACTGCGCCAGCGCCTCGGCCCGGCTGATCACTGGTGCCTTGCTGCCGAACAGCTGCTGATCCACCTCAGCCATCACATAAGGGTTGTGATACGCCTCACGACCCAGCATCACACCGTCGAACGTCTGCAGATGCTCGTGACAGGCCTCCAGCGTCTTGATCCCGCCGTTGAGAATAATCTCCAGCTCCGGAAAATCCGTCTTCAACCGCGCCGCCACGTCATAGCGCAAGGGCGGAATGTCGCGGTTCTCCTTCGGCGACAACCCCTCCAGAATCGCAATCCGCGCATGCACCGTAAAACTCGTGCACCCGGCATCCCGAACCGTGCCGACGAAATCACACAACTCCTCGTAACTGTCCCGCCCATTAATCCCGATCCGATGCTTCACCGTCACCGGAATCGACACCGCATCACGCATCGCCTTCACACAATCAGCCACCAACTGCGGATGCCCCATCAGGCACGCGCCGATCATATTGTTTTGCACCCGATCACTCGGGCAGCCGACGTTCAGGTTTACCTCGTCGTAGCCGTGGTCCTGGGCCATGCGCGCGCAGGCGGCCAGGTCCAACGGGACGCTGCCGCCGAGTTGCAACGCGAGTGGATGTTCGGCTTCGTTGTGACGCAGGAAACGGTCGTGGTCGCCGTTGAGGAGCGCGCCGGTGGTGACCATTTCTGTGTAGAGGAGGGCGTGCTTGGAGAGCAGGCGTAGGAAGAAACGGCAGTGGCGGTCTGTCCAATCCATCATCGGGGCGACGGAGAAGCGGCGGGAGAGGGCTGGGGCGGCGGTTGGCGTGGTTGCTGGGGACATGGAGATATCTAAATAGAATGAGGGTAAGGCGATGATGGAGTTTATCAGGATTGGGGAGGGTTGGAGGCGTGGGTGTTGAGGACGCTGGCGACCAAGGATTGATCGCGTTGGCGGCCTGTCAGGTCTATGCCAAAGAAGTCTCAGCGCCGAAGTGAAGAAGAGTGGCCGGAGTGGATGCTGTAGTGGTCTAATTTCCCCGGACACCTCGATAGATGCATTCTCCACCTATCGAGGTGTCCGGGGAAATTAGACCACTACACCTTGCCCAAGCCTGCTACGGAAGATTTCACGTACATTCCAATTTCACGGAGTGAAAGGTTTTGCAAAGAAGTGAAGCGACGTTGTGCAGCGCCCTGCGCCGGTCAAGGCGGTAGCCAATCTCTATAAGCCCCTGTTTGCTAGGGGGCGTCGCCTGAAAAGCTCGTTCTACCGAGTTTTCAACTCTCACTAGCTCGCATCTGAAGAGTTTGTGGCGCCTTTTAGGAGGGGTATTGAATTTACTTAAAGGCACGGCTCAGGCGGCTTTCATAGCGTTTAGCACGTTTCACAGATGTTCAACGAAATAGAACCGAATCATATTCTGCAAGCTATCAATACCTGACATCAGTGACATTCAATAATCTGTGTGAAAAGGGCTGTCGTCAAAGCAAAAATAGACCAGCAACGTCCACAGAGATCATATAGAACCAGCAGGTGTCAGTATTTTGACTAAGAATGTAGGTTGCTACTATATCTAGAAATTCATACGGAGACGTGACCTACGTAAGGCCACGTTCAATACCGGCATCAAAGAAACGGTTAAGATGATATGTCAGAGTATAGTTCCAAGTCGCTAGTTGCAATAAGTAGGAGGGCTCTTTCTATTGCGTCTTCGGATCCCAAAGCGCTGTTTCCTCGCCCATTTTTTATAACCCACGCGAGGACTTTTACAAAGTCATGACCTCTAATTGCCATCTTGCAGTCCGTATCTAAGCAGCGCTTATGCCACTCACTGGCCTTCGCTTTGAAATTCCCAATAAAAGACATTTTAGCGTTTTTGTTCAATACTTTAGATGCATACGAGTCAAAATCAAATGAAAGCAGCCCCTCTCTAAAGCTCAAGCTTTTATCAAAGTCAATCCATTGCAAATTTAATTCAAGCTCTCTATCGGCAAGTCGGAAAGAATATAGCATAATTAATGCATTAGAAAAGCTCTCTACAAAATCGCCCCACTTGCCAATTTTACACCTCGAAACGGTTACTATTAATTTTTGCAACAGTTCATCGGTAAAAAAGTATAACTCGAGTGAGCAGTACTTTGTCCACACTAATCCTTTGGATTGAACGAGCTCCTCGAACCAATGGTCAATGTCTCTATCAACTAAAAATCGACATCTAAGAATATCTATGCTGCTGAGCTCTTGCGCGAGAGCAAGTACTCTTTGCTTATTGCCCTCTGTCAGTTTGTATTTTCGAAGTATAGCTTCAGGCACGTCGACGCTATCAATCGTATACACAATTTTGGAGGGGTCTTGCGCGTGTTGAAAACATGCAGTAAGAACTTCCTTATCGAAGTGACCCTCCACATAAATATCATTAAGCTCGGGCTCGAGCTCATATCGCAGAACAAGATCATCAATTGAACGGCGAGGCAGGTCACTCATGATAATTATCTAGCTTGATGACGCGATTTCTATGTTGGGATAGAAGCTCCAAAGAGTGTGATGCAAAAATAAATTGAATCTTTGCGCCTTCCGTTATGTCGAGCAAGGATTGAACTAATTGGCGCTGCCATTTAATGTTTAGAGAGATCTCCGGCTCGTCGATCATGAAAACAGTTGACGTGTCCCTTGCAGTTAATACATAGCAAAATAGAAGTAATAGCTGCTGTTCCCCAGAGGAAAGTTGAGTCGGGTCTAGCTCGACTCCTTTGCGATTTTTTAGCTTGAATCCAGTTCCAACTTTGAATTCTATTTTTTTGTCGCTAAGAAATTGATTGATGGTTTCAACAAATCTATGAACCAGCTGATAGATGGGTTCAACTGCCTCTAGTCTTCCTTCAATACTTTCAATATACGGCTTGAGTAGCGAGGCAGCAAGTTCCGGTCGTGATCCAACATTGCTTGTTAAAGCTTTTTTGAATCCTGCCATTGGCAGCGGAATCGCTAAATCATAATTTGCTAATAGGCTGGTTTTGATCTCAATTAATGATAGTTGACGAGACAAACTATCTACATCGATCTTCTCCATTGCTTCACGATTACTCGTAGGTGCCATCAAATGCTGAAGGACTTGACCATACACTGCATGTACGTTGGTGCTTCCTTGATTGGCCCCTTGCAATGCCTTGTCCGCAATCCACCTGAACGTGCTGTTCATTGCCTGAGCTAAACCAATTTCTCGTGTCCTGGCAACTAAATCATTTATTTTTGGTCGTTCTTCGAAATGCATTATCTTCCTGAATTCTACTTCGTCGGTAGCGTCTGGTATGGAGTCGCTATGCAAGTATCTTTCAGCATTTAGAAGGAAAAGATTGGGCGTGCAGTTTGCTAGAGCTTTTAAGTATACTTTTTCTCCATACCACTTTAAGTCAACTTGTTTTTTGTTGGTGGTTACTCGTCTTACTTCTTTGCCTACAACTTCATATCGAACCGAGCTTTCCGATTCGTTGGGGTCGTGCTCCCAAAGCGCGATAACTTCATGATTCTTAATTATACTTAAAATTAGTACATCACCATTGCGAAGCGCGCTGAGTTTAATGCCTGAGGTCAAAACAACTTCAAGTTGAGAAAATTCAGCTCTATATAGTGCGGTTCGGTGGCCCTTGTTGTTTCCCGCTGAAAGCAAGTGAAACGCCAGTCTCAATACCGTACTTTTTCCAACACCATTGTCTCCGTAAAGAATTGCTGCGTCCTCCAGCTCTCCTTCCTTGGGTAGCTTGTAGTCGTAAAGGCCAAATAGGCCTTGAATATGAATTGACGATATCAAACGATCGCTCATGCCTGCCTCGCGAAAATTAGTGATGTGGACATAATGCCCTGTCCGCAACAGCGATGCTATGCCAAGAATCATATGGATCCGTTACGGTTTTAGCCGCTACGATCCATTCAGGTAGAGCGTTTTTTATTACCTGAAATCAACGGGGGGTATAGGACCACCCTGGAATCGCCAGAATAGGCAAGGCCATTCAGGGCCTTCGCAGCCATTGAACGGCGCGTCACAGGCTAGTCCTTTTCCAGTTTTCTTAGTCGCGCCAGGCCCTGATTGATAAACCCTGCATTCTCCCCAATTCGTTCTAGCGCCATACGCGCATTTTCCCCAACGGTCTCGTATCCCTGCTGCTCGACTAACAGCACCAATTCCATCAACGCAGCTTCGAGGCCCAGCTGATTCTCGTACATTTTTTCTAGAACGACTGAAAGGGAATATTCGCTGGCCATGCATTCGACTCCGACCAAGGGCTGGAGTTGCACGCCGGTTTGCCGACCCATTGCGCCTATGTCGAGCGGGTCTATCAAGCGCTCAAATGCTGAAGTTACCGAGCAGGCTCTAGATGCCTTCGAGTCTGGACCTTGGGGGCAGAGCAAATCCAACGGTGGCTGCGGCCTGGAGACGTGCCTGGGGCCGAGTCATCCTGTTTTTCGTCTTCCCGCCAGCCATACGAAAAGTGATCAACACCACCAACGCTATCGAGAGCATCAATGCTCAGTTGTGCAAAATCATCAAGACAAGGGGGGCACTTTCCAACCGACGATGCAGCGACGAAGTTGATCTGGCTGGCATTGCAAAATATCACCGCCAATTGGGGCAGTGCCGCCCATGACTGGAAGAATGCCATGAATCAGTTTGCGGTCTTGTACGGAGATCGATTCATCAGGCCGACCTAGTGAAAGGAAGGTCTGCCTGACCGGCCCGCACACAAAAAATCCTGATACTCCTATTCAGGTTATACGAATTACTAGTGCCCTGAATAATCTCTTCCTGGTTGATTAAAGTGTTTCTGCACCAGCTGCAGCAGTTCCTGGGCTACCCGGTACAGCTTGACCGCCAGCTGCGCCACC
>NZ_AKJB01000079.1:0-5204 GCF_000282555.1 Pseudomonas sp. GM102
GCGACCTGCAACTGCTGGCCGCACAGGACCGCGACTACACGCTGTATGACATGAAGAAAAAGGGTGGCTTCGGCGCCGAGAAAACCCAGCGCGATGAGGTGACGCAGGTCACCCACATCGGTACGCAGATCAAATCCGGTGGCGACCTGACGTTGTCCAGTGGTGGGAATCAGCGGTATCAGGTGGCGAAGCTGGAGAGTGACAAGGACATCACGCTGGACAGTGGTGGGGCGATTGTTTTTGAAGGGGTGAAGGACCTTCATGATGAGAGCCATACCAAGAGTGATGGCGACGCCTTCTGGACCTCATCGAAAGGCAAGGGCAATACCGACGAGACACTGCGCCAGACCCAGATGATTGCCAAAGGCAACATCACGATCAAAGCCGTCGAAGGTCTGCAAATCGACCTCAAAGAGGTGAATCAACAAAGCGTCAGTCAGACCATTGATGCGATGGTCAAGGCCGATCCGCAACTGGCCTGGTTGAAGCAAGCCGAAGCTCGGGGCGATGTGGACTGGAGGCAGGTCAAGGAGATTCATGAGTCGTTCAAGTACAGCAACTCGGGACTAGGGCCGGCTTCGCAGCTGATCATTGCGATTGCGTTGGCTGCCGTGATGGGGCCGATGATGGCCGGCATGAACGCGATGATGCAGGCGGGCGCCTTGAGTGTGGCGACCAAGGCCACCGTCAGCACCATCGACAACCGGGGCAATCTGGGCAAGGTCATCAAGGACGTTACCTCGAAAGACAGTATCAAAGGTTACGTGGTGGCTGCTGCTACGGCCGGCGTAACGGACGGGCTCAATTACAACCCGGGAAAGGTTGGCTTTGATGTCAAGAGCTTGAATACCGCGGTTATCAAGGTGACCGCCGACGCGGTGATCAAGACGGCAGTTTACGGCGGAAGCTTCAAGGACAATCTGGCCAGTTCGGCCGTCAGCGTAGCCGCAAGTATTGGTGGCGCGGTCGGGGCCGGGAAAATTGGTGATCTGCCCCTGCCAGAGGGTGGTTTGGCAAAAATTCTGCTGCATGCGGGCTTGGGAGGCTTGCTGGCAGAAGCGATGGGCGGTGATTTCCGCACCGGAGCGCTGGCAGGTGGCGCCAACGAAGTGTTGGTCGGATTGCTGGGCGACAAACTCTTGCCTTCGAACCTCGTTCCGGGCTCTGCGGAGTACAACCAGGCTCAGGCCAACATTCTCGCGCTGTCGCAAATTGTCGGTGTGCTAGGTGCGGCGGCTTCGGGTGGGGATGCCGGAATAGCGTCCGCCGTGGCGGCCAATGCGACGCAGAATAACTACCTGAGTCACAGCCAACTGCAAAGGGCCGCCAGAAAGCTCAGTACCTGTACGACGGATGCTGAGTGCACAAGTCTTGCTCAAGAGTTCAGGGAAATCAGCAAAGAGCAGGATATTGAGGCCATCAAGAATTGCTTGTTTGCGGTTGAGCTGTGCCGTCCTACATCGTTAGATGTTGCCAATACCATGTCTGACCTTAATAAGGTGAAGGACGCTTTAGGTGACGGCTCCTCAGCGGCTGCAAGAACGCTTCAGGCCCTGATCAACGAAAATCACGACTTTCAGCAAATATTGGCGATGGCAGCAGGAGGTCATACCGCCGATGCACTGGCAGGAGCGTTGCAGGCCAAATGGAATCTTTCTGACGAACAGACAAGTATCCTAAGGGATAACTTTGGCATGATCGCCGCTGTCGGTGCGGGTATCGCAGCGGCTGGCGGTAAAGCTATAGTTGATGCCTTGAGGTCTGCGCCAGGAAAGGGTACAACAAATGGTGCAAAAGGCGCAGGTGGAGCGGTAGATGATCTTGCTTCAAGTAAGGTCAAGTGGGTCGATGAGAATGCAGGCATGAGTTCGCGTGCTCGTGATTACAATGATACGGCAACTGGCGCTCGCTCAAATCCTGCAACCCAATCTGGCCAAGCCCCTGCACTAGAAAGAACGATGCCTGATGGCTCAACGAGGTTGGTCAAGTTCGATGGTGTAGATGGCGACGTTTTAGTTGATCGCAAGATTTCGGTTGTTACAACGAGCAAGTCGAAAGACCAGGCGCTTAGGCAGTCTGACGTATTAAGTCAAAATGGGTTAACTGCACGCTGGGAAGTACCTACTCAAGCTCAGGCAGCCAGAGCTCAGAAAATGTTTGATGAGCTAGGAATTAAAAACATTTCAGTGAAGGTGATTCATGAGCCAGGAAATCAATAAACAGATTGTACGAGCTATTGTTGAAGTTGCTGTATTCCTTGAGTTTTCGGGGGAGGAGGCAATAAACTCTGATGCTGCCGTTCAGGTGCTTGAACAATTAGCTTCGACACTGCAAATGATGGACTCAGAAACCAAATCATCTTTGTGTTCGCAGTTTGAAAATATTGCAGTGGAATACTCAGATGAGCAGGCAGAATTTGTGGAAAGCTTGGGCGAAGCGCTGGGATTGATCGAAGAGTAGTTTCTCCTCCAGTTGTACTGTGATGTAAATGTTCTTTCGGATGGGACAATAGTCGTCAATTCTGGCTGTAGTGGTCAGCTTCGTGTAAGTACGAATGGCCCAAGTCACGCTTCATATTATTTTTCTAATAAAAGACCCGATGGTAATGTTGTAGTGTTTGAAGTGGATCGGAGTTTGCATCAAAAAATAATGAGTGAAGCAGTGGATCAAAGACCTTTAGGGAATCTCCGAACAAGTCTTCAACTGTGCTGAAATACGCCTGACAACCTGATCCGAGCTGCCCATGAGCCAGATGAGCTTTTCCGATTTCGAATACGCCGGAAAACGTAAGCAGACACGCCGCGAACGCTTCCTCGCCGAGATGGATCAGGTCGTGCCCTGGACAGGCCTGCTGGGGCTGATCGAGCCGTTCTACCTCAAGGCCGGCGGTGGCCGTAAACCGTATCCGCTGGAAACCATACTGCGCATCCATCTGTTGCAGAACTGGTTCTCCCTGAGCGATCCGGCCATGGAAGAAGCGCTCTACGAAATCACGCCCATGCGCCAATTCGCACGCCTGACGTTGAGCGCGCCGATCCCGGAAGACACTACGATCATGAACTTCCGGCACTTGCTGGAGAAGCATCAGCTCGCACCAGCGATCCTCGCGGTCATCAACGGTTATTTACAAGAAAAAGGCCTGTCGCTGCGTCAAGGCACTATCGTCGATGCCACCATTATTCATGCCCCCAGTTCCACCAAGAACGAGGAAGGCAAGCGCGATCCCGAGATGCATCAGACCAAGAAAGGTAATCAGTATTTCTACGGGATGAAGGCCCATATTGGCGCCGATGCAGAGTCGGGATTGGTTCATCACGTCCATGGCACCGCCGCCAATGTGGCCGATGTCACACAGGTCGCCGAGCTACTGCATGGCGAAGAAAACGCGGTGTATGCGGACGCGGGATACACCGGTGTCGAGAAGCGTGAAGAGCATGAAAATCGTGAAGTGATCTGGCAAATCGCAGCGCGCCGCAGCACCTATTCCAAGTTGAATAAACGCAGCCTGCTGTACAAAGCCAAGCGCAAGATCGAGTACTGCAAAGCTCAGACACGGGCCAAGGTTGAGCATCCATTTCGGGTGATCAAGCGGCAGTTTGGTTACGTTAAAGTGCGCTCTCGTGGACTGATGAAAAACACAGCTCAGTTGACCATGCTGTTCGCCCTGTCAAACCTGTGGATGGCTCGAAAACAGCTGATGGGTATGGGCGAGTTGCGTGCTTAACACGGAAGACCAGACGAAATAGCCCTCAATACACGAAGCATCGGTCGTTTTTTTGCAAATAGCGGTGCGTCCCGAGGAGATTTCGACTTGCCGCCGCCGTGCGGCAAGTTGATCGGAGCATCCTTAGGTAAGCCAAAGCTCATTGATACGTCCAAAATATTAAGCACAAAAACAAATCTTTCAGGAGCACAACCATGATCCGGGATTCATTGGGGGGGGAGGGATATTGGGACAAGTGGACAAAACATAGTGAAGAAAGTATCACTAAGAATCTTGAGCAAATTAAAACCCCGCCGGGTAATCCAATCTATCGGCCTCAGTTTGTTTGGGATACGTCTAGGGATATTTTGCGTCTTATTCTCCGGCGCTATTCCCAAGGCGATTCTGTTTTCGAGATTGGTCAGTTGTTCCCCCAACTTCTCGATACCTGGGAATTGTCGAATGACCTGGCAGACGGAGTGTGTGCCGAACACAATCTGAAAACCTGCCGCGATTGGGTATTCGATCTATCCGATCTCAACCACTATATCTGGTGTTTCTGGCTGGTTGGGCTGGCGCTTGTCTTGCACATTCCTGACGATCAGTGGAACCGACTGCTGGCCCTCGTTGGTGGAGGAGGCAACGACATCTTGCTGGATCGAATAATCGCCAGTCGCCAGCCATCACGCGTCATTGGAGATGTTCTCCTGCATCAAAAACCCTATGCCCGATTGCTCAAAACCCTCGATGCACCCAAGGAGCAACAGGCCCTTCTTCTGCAAGCGTTTGTCGACAGCTGGTACCCGGAACTCAACCGACGCGGCAAGCAGCAACCGTGGTGGTACCAGTACGGTGATCCTGAAAAACACCCACTGGAAAAGGGCAGCTATTTTGGACGTTGGTGCATTGAAGCTGTAGCAGCAGTCGAGGCTTTTGAATTAGATGACAGCCAATGTTTGGGACATCCACATTATCCAGGCGACTTGCTGCGCCCAAACGGACCGAGCACACATACACCGCAGCTAGAAAAAAAGACAAAGAGTTGGCTTAGATTTTTTGGGATTTAGTAAAAAAAACGAAAGCCAAACGTTCGAGTCGGAAGGGCAAACGGGAACAGACCACGTTTTCCTTAGGATGGGACAGTACTCCTTCGATTTAAATGTTGTCTGTCCCCGATTCCTCCCAGCGCCGATGAAGCCGCGCGCCGCCTCGGTGACGGTCGTTATGAATCCCGCTTGATCAGCGACGCCGTACTGGCCCAGACCGGCCAACGCTTTCTCACCAACGGCCTGAACGACGATAGCGAGCAATTTCGTTATCTGATGGACAACGCCCTGGCCGTTGATCAGTGAGGGAAATCAGCGCTATCAGGTGGCGAAGCTGGAGAGTGGCAAGGACATCACGCTGGACAGTGGTGGGGCGATTGTTTTCGAAGGGGTGAAAGACCTGCATGATGAGAGCCATACCAAGAGTAATGGTGACGCCTTCTGGACCTCATCGA
>NZ_AKJB01000080.1:0-4611 GCF_000282555.1 Pseudomonas sp. GM102
TGAAGATCATCGATGCTGGTTTTTCCACCACCACGACTACACCCGCTACCCTTGATCTGACGCTGGATTTCAAGGTCGTCGATAGGGATAGCGATTTCACCGATGTCCAGACGATTGATATCGAAAATCCTGTCGTGGTCGAACTGGTGGGAGTGACTAACCTGGCACCGACAGATTTGGTGCTTTGATCCGCCAGGAAGAGTACGCGCGCGACAGGATGTAAAACCTGTCTCGCGCGGTAATGCTGGCGACACGGTGATCGTATTGTTCGGTGTCAATCTTGCAACCGAAGTTGCACCGGGAGACTACGTCTGACCCCTTAATTTGCATGACTTCTTCAGGAGGTGTTTATTGGTTAGCCTCGCGGCCCACAAGGCAGCGGGGCTTTCCATTTCCGGTCTACCTCCCGGTATCCAATGTCGGTGGCCAAACGGAATCGAGTCCCCAACACCCTCTCTGATCAGAGCTCATGGTTGATCCATGGACCCTGTACTCATCGCGCCGCTCCTTCGCGTCCTCATCCCGTCTCCCCCTTCCAAGTAGTCTGAAACTCCCACCCCGTTTGGGAGTATCGGCCGATGCGCAATACCCGGCGCTTATCCATAGTTGCGGCCAATGGTCAACGGTCAGGCCAAGATGACCGCAATTGCTCTGGAGAAAAATCATGGCTATTGGAACCACCGGTGTGAACGTTTCGCTAGACGAAACGTCCGGGTTACAGAATCTCACCGCCACGCCAACCCCACCGGGAGACGCTGACGACAACGACATTCTGGTGGCCTCCCTGCCCTCGACCTTCGCTACCCGTTTGACCGCCCTGGGCGCCGGTACCGCAACGGGGGCAGCGTTGAGTGGTTATACCGGTGCCGTGGGTAACACAGGCAGCAATGCGTTCACCGTCACCACTGACCCCGGAGCCAGCATTACCAATATCAGCTTCGTCGACAGCGCCGGCGCACCACTCAATGGTCTGGACAGCGGTCTGGATACCCTCGATGGCACCAGCATCCTTCTCTACACGGATGCGAACAACGACAACATCGTTCTGGGCCGAGCCGGTGGCTCGACCGGCGCGATCGTGTTCGCCGCCTATATCGAAGAAACCGGATCGCCGGTCTCGGGCGGCAAGATCTGGACCGTGGAGTACCAACCGCTCAAGCATCCAGATGGGACGAATCCCGATGATTCGCTCAATCTGCTGGATAAGGTGTTCGTCGGAGCCAGTCAGGACCTGGAATTCAGCCTGGCCAATGCGCCCTCCGGTCAGAACCTCTTCCTGATGTTCACCAAAGCGAACCCGGCAACTGCAACTGTCGATGGTGTCTTGCGGATCACGGATCCCGTGATCATCGCCACCGGCAAGGATCCGGCGAATCAGTCAACTGGCGTCAATATAACGACTGGCGACACGATCAATACCAGCCAAGCGGGTGGCCCTACCACCTTTGGCACCAACAGCCAGATGATTACGGAACAGGAGGGCATCCGTTATTCGTTCGTCACAGGTGCCAGGCAGGATATGACCATTCCTAACCTGGATCAGAACGAAGCAGATGTTGAATCCAACATCGACTTTACCGGCGTCTTCAATGCGAAGATGGCCAATTTCGACGTCGTGCAGTTGCAAAGCGGCAAGAGTGCTGTGGTAAAAATCAGCGCATTCAGCACCGCTGTTGAATCTGGCGCGGCTTTCATCGACGGCTATGCGGGTGATGCGTCGGTTGCCATCACCAATGTTCGGGTCTTCAACATCAGCACCGGGCAGGTGATCGAGAACTCAAACGGATCGGTGAATGATCCGGCCATTACCATCACCCTGACTGGTGGGGTTGCAACCATCACCGGCATTAAAGCCGGCTACCAGATTGAATACACCACAGCGTCGGATCACAACCGCGTGCTCATCGAGAACGGAGCGGCCCTCGACGCCAAGGGCAATGCCCACGCCGATTTTGATATCGGTGGTTTCACGCTGGTCCAGGCCTCTGTTTCGAAAACCGAAATCGGCTCCAAAATGATCTTCGAGGACGACGGCCCGAGCGCGGACGTGGTTGATGGCGGCGGCGCGGTGACGATCGACGAGACGGCTGGCAACCAGGACAACGACAGCGATCTGGCAGCGGTTCTGGCCCTGTTCGACACAGAAGTAACGAATAAAGGCACGGACTTGAATCCAACCGAGTTCGCGATCAGCACCACGCCTTTGGCCACCACGACACTGAGCAGCTTTGGCCAGGACGCCGCGGGCGGGACGAAAGTGCTGTCGCTGGCGATTGTGGGCGGTGACGGCACCGACTCGTTGCTCAACACCACCGATGGCAAGGACATCTTGCTGTTCAAGGAAGGCAATCTGATTGTCGGCCGCTATGACGTGGCCAATGGCACGGTCACGGCAGATGATCCGGCGGCGTTCGCGATTGCGCTGCAACAGGACGGCAACGTGGCGGTGGCGCAGTATGTTTCGCTCACGCACCCTATCGCCGGTAGTTCGGCGGCGGATCATGACGACCGGGTCGATCTGGCCGGCCTGGTCAATGCGGTGGTGACGGTGACCGACGGCGACGGCGACACCAGCACCGATAGCGTCGGCATCGGCGACGACATCAACTTCGACGACGACGGGCCAAGCGCGGATGTGGCCGATGGTGGCGGCTCAGTGACGATCGACGAAACGGCCGGCAACCAGGATAACGACAGCGATGCGGCGGCGGTTCTGGCGCTGTTCGACACGGAAGTGCTGAACAAGGGCACGGACTTGAATCCAACGGAGTTCGCGATCAGCACCACGCCTTTGGCCACTACGGCGCTCAGCAGCTTTGGCCAGGACCAGGAGGGTGCGACGAAAGTGCTGTCACTGGCGATTGTGGGCGGCGACGGCACCGACTCGCTGCTCAACACCACCGATGGCAAGGACATCAAGCTGTTCAAGGAAGGCAATCTGATTATCGGCCGCTATGACGTGGCCAATGGCACGGTCACGGGAGCCGATCCGGCGGCGTTCGCGATTGCGCTGCTGCAGGACGGCAACGTGGCGGTGGCGCAGTATGTCTCGCTCACGCACCCTATCGCCGGCAGCTCGGCGGCGGCCCATGACGATCAGGTCAATCTGGCCGGCCTGATCAACGCAGTGGTGACGGTGACCGACGGCGACGGCGACACCAGCACCGACAGCGTCGGTATCGGTGGCGACATCAACTTCGACGACGACGGGCCGGCGGCGTCAGCCAACAGCACGGTGCTGCTCGACGACGATGCACTCACCGGTGGCAATTCTGGCGGCACGGACGACGATGCAGACGCGGCTAACGCAAGCGGCACGCTGGGCCACGACTTTGGTCAGGACGGAGCCGGCACGGTGGCCTATCTGACCAGCGGCGCACCCACAGGCTTCACCTATGTGGCCGATGGCTCCAGTTTGCTGGTCAAGCAGGGCACGACCACGGTGCTGACCCTGACGATGGTTGCGGCAACAGGTGCCTACTCGGTGGTGCAAAACAATCCGATCGCTCATGCGGCGGGTCTGAACGAGAACAACCAGGCGTTCACTATCAGCTATCGGGTGACCGATGGTGATGGCGATACGGCCGACGGCACGCTGGGGATCAACGTCGATGACGATACGCCCGTTATAGAGACAGCCCCTGTGCAGGATGTCGATCCCACTTTGGGTGCGACGTCATGGACCTTTTCGGGTGACTTCGCCTACTCGATAGGTGCGGACAAGCGCGGGCCGACCTACTCTTCGGCAGCGGACAGCGATTTTGCCGAACTCGCCCTCTCTGGTTCGGCGAACGATGCTGCGATCGTTGATCCAACGGTCACCTGGGATTCAGAGAGTCTCGCCGCTGCCACGTTTGATGTGTCGTTCAAATACGATCACGATCGCAATGCTGCCACCGCGACTGAACTGGTGGAAGGCACGCTGGTGTTTGACAAAGCCAATGACACCTACACCTTCGAGATGGATGCGCTGCAAACGACGCAAGACGTCACGCTGGGCGAAGGCACTGGATACGAAACGTATGACGTGGGTGGCATGAGCCCTTCCAGTGGCCCATCACCTGTGGCTACTGGGAAGCTTGGTGAAGGTTTCTTCATCCAGATCACGGGCTTCGAGGCACCACTGAGTGCCGGCGGCAATAGTGCCGTGGCGGAGGGTGAGCTGGTGAGCGGCACGCAGGCCCCTGTAACCTTGTCCAGCACTGCTCTGGGTGTCTCCGGAAATACGATCCAGGCAGGTGAAGCGGCCAACATCAATTTCTTCAAGACTGATCCGAAAGGAGATCTGGGCGCCGACGATTTTAGTTACGCGACCGATTTCTTTATCAAGTTCGATGGCTACGAGACTGAAAGCGATGATCTTTTGCTTATAGTCAGCCTTGCTGATGCAGATGATCCCTCCATCACTACAACACGTGCCATCTACGTCGACCAAGGCGATGTGTACGAGAACGATACGGTCAACACCGATCTTGTTGGAACCAAGTACGAGGCCCTTATCGCCAACGACCCAGCCGATCCGAACGACCCGTTCCTGGACAACAATGATGCTCTATTGATTGTTGAAAGTAATGACTTCAACATTCAGACCGGTGATAACTGGCTCATCAA
>NZ_AKJB01000081.1:0-1774 GCF_000282555.1 Pseudomonas sp. GM102
GGCCTTGCCATGAGCAAGACCGGGGCCGACAAGGGCTTGAGTAACCTGTGCGAGAGCTTCAGCAACGCGCTGTTTCCGCCCACGGTGCAGGCGAACATTCTCACCGGTTCCACCAACACCCTGACCAACAACATTCCCGCCGCTCGCGCCGCCGGGGCGATCCCGTCCCATGTCGCGTCGGCCGGCACCGAGCTGGCAATACCCGAGCCCGAAGCCGAAGCCAGTTACCTGGACATGGCCGAGAGCTTCTTCTCCCAGATGTGGCGCCCCACCGTTGCCACCCCGGCACCCGGCGCGGTGCCCAAGCCGCTGGACCTGCTCGTCTGCATGAAGCATCCGCCAATGCCGCCGCAGTTTATGGCCGAGGGCTCGGACAAGGTCACCATCAACGGCCAGCCCGCCGTGCGCAGCGGCGATCGCAGCACCTGCGATGCCAAGGTGGTGTCGTCCGGGTTGATCTCCTCCAACGTCACCATCGGTGGCGGTTCGGTGGTGGTGCGCGAGATCCGCAGCGGCAAGACCCCGGGCGTGGGGCTGGCGGTCACCGCGTTGCTGATGCTCAAGGGCGGCAAGGGGAAGTTCTTCAGCAAATTGCCGTGCATGCTGATCGGTGGCGCGACGTCGATGGCCGTCAGCAGCGCGATGGGCGCCATGGCCAACGCCGCCATGGGCTCGTCGAACCCGGTGCATGCGGCGACCGGGGCCAAAGTGCTGGGTGGCGATGAAGAGCTGGATTTCGTGTTGCCTGGCATCTTGCCGATGGATTGGCAGCGCTTCTACAACAGCCGTGACGAGCGGCGCAATGGGTTGTTTGGGGCGGGTTGGAGTGTGTCCTACGAGGTGCGGGTTGAAATCCTGCCTCACCCCGAGGGTGGTGAAACGCTGGTCTACTCCGACGAACAGGGCCGGCGCATCGACATGGGTTCGATCCCCTTGGGCGGCGCGGTGTTCAGTGCGGGGGAAGGGCTGAGTGTTCGACGGCATCTTAATGGGCAGTTGTTGATCGAAAGCGATGACGGCATGTATCGCTTGTTCAATCCAACGCCGGGCAATACGGCGCTGCTGCGCCTTGATCAATTGGGTGATCGCAATGACAACCGCATCCATCTCGACTATGACGAAACCGGACGCTTGGTGCGGCTGCGGGACACCTTTGATCTGGTGCAGGTCGAGCTGATTCGCGAACGCGACCGCGTGGCTCGGGTTGAACGTCTGTACCCCGACCAGCACCGCGAAGTACTCGCCAGCTATGGCTACGACGCAGCGGGCGATCTGGCCGAAGTGCGCGACGCCACCGACCAGGTACAACGGCGCTTCAGCTACGATGCCGGGCGGCGGATGGTGGAACACCAGTTGCCCACGGGGCTGCGGTGTTTCTATGAATGGGCGTTGGTTGAAGACCTGGAATGGCGCGTGGTCCGGCACTGGACCGATGAAGGCGACGCCTACCAGTTCGACTATGACCTCGGCGCCGGTGTCACGCGCATCACCGATAGCTTGCAACGCGTCAGTACGCGGCGCTGGAACAGCCAGCACCAGATCACCGAGTACACCGACAACCTCGGCCACACCTGGCAGTTCGAGTGGAACGACGAACGCCAACTGCTCAGCGCCACCGACCCACAGGGCCGGCGCTATGAATACAGCTACGACGAAGCCGGCAACCTGATCGGCGAAACCGACCCGCTGGGCCGCAGCGATTCGACCCTATGGCTCGAGCACTGGGCCTTGCCATTGGTGGACACCGACCCTGCCGGCAACAGCTGGCAGTATC
>NZ_AKJB01000082.1:0-10405 GCF_000282555.1 Pseudomonas sp. GM102
CCAGGGTTTGACCTTGTGGAGTACGGTCGGAACCGTCAGCGGCCAGGGTTTGGCCTTGTGGAGTGCGGTCGGAACCGTCAGCGGCCAGGGTTTGGCCTTGTGGAGTACGATCCGAGCCATCTTGAGTGATCAGGCCTTTTTCTTTCAGGCGATCATTACCACCTTCGGCCAGGGTCTGGCCCTGTGGTGTGCGGTCGGAACCATCCGCGGCAACGCTCTGGCTGAACACCGAGTGGCTGTCTTTGACCTGTGGAGTGGCCTGATCAGCAGCCGGCAAAGCAAAAGCGGTGCTGGCTAACATGGAGAGGGTCAGGCTAAGCAGTAATTCGCGTTTCATGATGGGTTGCTCCTTGGGAGGGCGATAAAGTGGGTACGAGGGCAATGCTACTCTCGATAAGTCGATACAAAAGTTCATAAACGCAATGGTAATAATCAACAGAATTGATTGTTCGGCCGCGGCGCTCTAGAACGGGCGTTTCCGGCGATCGTTTTTGCACTGGGGTGGGTATTTTCGACCCATTCTCGCCTCGCAAAAGTGCGGGGGCGGTAACGCCGGATGAGGGAGCAGGGTGTCCCCGGCCGATTATTTGAGTGTTAAGTGCCTATTCGGTTAAACCTGCGCGCCATTTCCCAGTCCTAGATGTCATGGCAGGCCGGTTCTGGCCTAACGTTTCATCAGTGCGTCGCTGTCGGGGCGCTCAGTCGTATTCAGGAGCCCCGTGCAATGACGCGCACTCGTAAAATTCTTGCCTGGACCTTCGCCAGCCTCGTTGTCCTGCTGGCCGTCCTGGTGCTGATCATCGCGTTCTTCGATTGGAACCGGATCAAACCGCCCCTGAACGCCAAAGTGTCCGAAGAGCTGCATCGTCCGTTCGCCATCAATGGCAACCTTGCGGTGGTCTGGCAGCGCGAGTCTGATGAGGGCGGCTGGCGGGCCTGGGTGCCGTGGCCACATGTGGTGGCTGAGGACCTGAGCCTGGGCAACCCGGACTGGTCGAAGCAACCGCAGATGGCCACCCTCAAACGCGTTGAACTGCGCATTTCGCCACTGGCCTTGCTGGCGCAGCGGGTGGTGATCCCGCGCATCGACCTGAGCGAACCCAATGCCGACCTGCAGCGTCTGGCCGACGGCCGTGCCAACTGGACGTTCAAGTTCGACCCCAAAGACCCGAACGCCGAACCTTCGAACTGGGTGCTGGACATCGGTGCCATCGGCTTCGACAAGGGCCACGTCACGCTCGACGACCAGAAGCTGAAGACTCAGCTTGATCTGCTCATCGATCCGTTGGGCAAGCCGATTCCATTCAGCGACATTGTCGGAGACAAAGCGGCAAAAAAAGCGGTTGAAAAGGGTGGTTCACCCCAGGATTACGCATTCGCACTGAAGGTCAAAGGCCAATACCACGGTCAGAATCTCGCGGGCGAGGGCAAGACCGGCGGCTTGCTGGCCTTACAGGATGCCTCCAAGCCGTTCCCGCTTCAGGCGCAAGCTAAGATCGCCGACACCAGCGTCGAGCTGGCCGGCACGCTCACCGATCCATTGAATCTCGGCGCCCTGGATTTGCGCCTGAAACTGGCCGGTGCCAGCCTGGGCAATCTGTATCCACTGATCGGCGTAACGCTCCCGGATACCCCGCCGTACGCCACTGACGGGCATTTGATCGCCAAGCTGCAAGAGCCGGGCGGGGCGGTGTACCGCTATGAGGCGTTCAACGGCAAGATCGGCGAGAGTGACATCCATGGCAACCTGACCTACGTGGCGAGCCAGCCGAGGCCCAAACTCAGCGGGGCGCTGGAGTCCAATCAACTGCTGTTTACCGACCTGGCCCCATTGATCGGTGCCGATTCCAACGCCAGGCAAGAGGCCCGCGGCGGTGAAAGCAAGCAGCCGGCAGACAAGCTGCTACCGGTCGAGGAGTTCAGGACTGAACGTTGGCGCGACATGGACGCTGATGTGGAATTCACCGGCAAACGCATCGTCCATAGCGCAAAACTGCCGTTCAACGATCTCTATACCCACTTGGTGCTGACGGATGGTGTGCTCAGCCTGGAACCTCTGCGTTTCGGCGTGGCTGGCGGCAATCTGGATGCGCAGATTCGTCTGAACGGGCGCGCCGAGCCTTTGGAAGGCCGGGCCAAACTGACCGCGCGCAAGTTCAAGCTCAAGCAGCTGTTCCCCACCCTTGAGCGGATGAAAACCAGTTTCGGTGAGCTCAATGGCGATGCCGACCTTACTGGGCGGGGCAACTCGGTGGCCAAACTGCTGGGCACTGCCGACGGCAATTTGAAGATGCTGATCAATGACGGCGCTATCAGTCGTGAGTTGATGGAGTTGGCGGGGCTCAACGTCGGCAACTATGTGGTCGGCAAGATCTTTGGCGACAAGGAAGTGAAGATCAACTGCGCGGCGGCCGATTTCGATATCAAGAGCGGTTTGGCGACCACGCGGCTGTTTGTCTTCGATACCGAGAATGCAATCGTCTATGTCGACGGCACGGCGAACATGGCAACCGAGCAACTGGACCTGACCATTTCCCCGGAATCCAAGGGCTGGCGTTTGATTTCGTTGCGTTCGCCGCTGTATGTGCGAGGCAAGTTCATCAAGCCGGATGCGGGCGTGAAACCGGTGCCGTTAATGCTGCGCGGGGCCGGGATGGTTGCGCTGGGTGTGATTGCCGCGCCGGCGGCGGGCTTGCTGGCGTTGATAGCGCCCAGCGGTGGTGAGCCGAATCAGTGTGCGCCGTTGCTGGAGCAGATGAAGGCCGGGAAGGCGCCGGTGACGGTCAAGCCCACCCGGTAATCCGTTGGCGTCTGTTATGACGCCTTCGCGGGCAAGCCTCGCTCCTACGGGTTTTGTGTCGCATGCTGACAATGGGCACGACGCAAACCTGTAGGAGCGAGGCTTGCCCGCGAAGGCGGTTCAATAGTCGCTATAGATCTTTCAGAATATCGGCCATGTCATCGGCATGCTCTACGTCCCAGGCCAGGATGTCTTCGATGCGCCTACATTGGAATGCGTTCTGCCGGCGCTGCCGCAGGCTGCGATCTTGGCAATAGACCAGACAACCTGGCTTCCTCCTGCAACCACGCAAAAAACGCACGCACCGGCGGGTGCCGTTCGCGGCCCGGTACGCACAGCGCGCTGTATCCGGCCCCGTCGACCTGAATATCCCCTCGATAAGGCAGCAGCAAACCGCTGGCCACACTTTCCGACACCAGAATGTTGCTCGCCAGCACCAGGCCTTGTCCGGCGATGGCAGCTTGCAGGGCGTAATGCTCTTCGTCGTACTCACGCACCGCCGGTTGCGCGGCCAGCCAGGTTTCGCCGGACTGCGCGCACCAGGCCTCCCAGCCATGGGCGTACAGCTTGGAGTTGTGCCAGTGCACGCTGATCAGGGTCGGTACCCGATTGGCCGCCAGAGCCACTTGTTCAGGCGAGCCATAGACCCCGAAGGATTCGTCGAACAGGCACAAACCATACAGGTTCGGGTAATCGTCGAGGCTGTAACGCACCGCCAGATCGACGCTGGCGTCCTGATGCAAATCGATGACTTCGCAGTGGGTGTCCAGCCGCAGGCTGATGTTCGGATGTCGGGCGTAAAAGCGTCCCAGCCGAGGTACCAGCCAAAGGGCAGCAAAGGCGGCTGTGGTGGAAATTGTCAGGTTCGTGCCGCTGCGTTGCGGGCGCAAGGTATCGACGCTTTGCGCCACTTCTAGCAGGGCGCCGTGCAGGCTGCGGAACAGCCGTTCGCCGCACTCGGTGAGGCGCACCTGCCGTGGCAGTCGCTCGAACAACGGCACGCCGAGCCAGCTTTCCAGGGAGCGGATCTGGTGCGAGACCGCCGTCGGCGTCACGGAGAGTTCTTCGGCGGCGGCCTTGAAACTCAACAGGCGCGAGGCGGATTCGAAGGCACGCAAGGCGGTCAGCGGCAACGAGGCAAACATTTACAACTCCATGGATGAAATGGATTCATCCAGACTGATTTTTGTTCATTTGAAGATAGGCAGTTACGCGCTTCAAGCTGCAAGCACAAGCCGTTTCAGTTTAGCCCTCAAGGAGATTCAGATGAACAGAATTCTTGCCATTCACGCCAGCCCCCGTGGCGATCGTTCACATTCGCGGCGTCTGGCCGAGGTGTTTCTTTCCGCTTGGCAGGTCCGCAACCCACAGTCGCAATTGACCCGCCGTGAAGTCGGTCGGGCGTTGATCCCGGCCGTCAACGAAGCGTTTGTAGCGGCCGCTTTTCATCCGGAACCTGAAGCGCGACCGCTGTCGATGCAGGCCGACCTGGCACTCAGCGATGAATTGGTGGGGGAGTTGCTCGGCCATGATCTGTTGGTGATCTCCACCCCGATGTACAACTTCAGCGTGCCCAGCGGCCTCAAGGCCTGGATCGACCAGATTGTGCGGCTCGGGCTGACGTTCAATCACACCCTGGACAACGGCATCGCGCAGTACGAACCGCTGGTGCGGGGCAAGAAGGCGTTGATCGTCACCAGTCGCGGCGGGTTCGGCTTCGGCCCCGGCGGTGAACTTGAAGCGATGAACCATGCCGACCCGTTTCTGCGCACCGCTTTGGGGTTCATCGGTATCACCGACGTCACCGTTGTCGCCGCCGAGGGCGAAGAGTCCGCCGAACGCACTTTCCAAGTGTCCGTGGCCGAGGCGGAGCAGCGTTTGCTGACGCTGGCCAGGGCGTTCTAGATGGCCTGGTTGTTCTTGCTGATCGCTGCCGGATTCGAGGTCACCTTCGCCATGGGCATGAAGTACGCCGAAGGCTTCACCCGGCTCTGGCCCTCGGTGATTACGGTGGTGGCCGCGGTGGGCGGGATTTACTTCCTGACGCTGGCCATGCGCGAATTGCCGGTGAGCATCGCCTACCCGATCTGGACTGCCATCGGTTCACTGGGCACGGTGTTTCTCGGCTTTGCGCTGCTGGGCGAAAGCCTGACCGCGCTCAAGCTGGTGTCGGTCGGGCTGATTGTGGCGGGCGTGGTGGGGTTGAAGTAAGCGATGTCATAGACTGGTCGTTGAGTTGTCATCTTGGGTGGCGATGCTTGGCTGATGCCTTGCATCCGGCCTTGCTTCATCTCACCGATCACAAGGATGTTCATCCATGTCGCAAGGTTCTGCCACGCGTTACCCCTTGGTGCTGGTCCCGGGAATGCTCGGTTTTATCCGGCTTCTGCTCTATCCCTATTGGTACGGAATCATTTCGGCGCTGCGCCGTGATGGGGCGACCGTGATTGCAGTGCAGGTCTCGCCGCTCAACTCCACCGAAGTGCGCGGCGAACAATTGTTGGCATGGATCGACGAGATTCTGCGCGACACCGGGGCCGAGAAGGTCAACCTGATCGGTCACAGCCAGGGCTCGTTGACCGCCCGTTACGCCGCGGCAAAACGCCCGGACCAAGTGGCTTCAGTCACTTCAGTGGCCGGGCCGAATCACGGTTCGGAGCTGGCGGACTATCTGCATACTCATTATCCGGCAGACAGTGCCAAGGGCCGGCTCCTGAGCTTTTTACTGTGGCTGATCAGCGCGCTGATGTGCCTGCTGGAAACCGGCTATCGCGGGCCGAGACTGCCGGTGGATATCCCGGCGTCGCACCAATCGCTGACCACGGCAGGCGTGGCGCTGTTCAATCAGCGTTATCCACAGGGTCTGCCTGAAACCTGGGGCGGGAACGGCCCGGAAGTGGTCAATGGCGTGCGGTATTACTCCTGGTCCGGAACATTGCAGCCGGGCAAGACCGATCGCGGATGCAACCTGTTCGACGGGACCAATCGCAGTTGCCGGTTGTTTGCCAGGACCTTCGTGCGTGAAGCGGGGCATTGCGACGGGATGGTCGGGCGTTACAGCTCGCATCTGGGGACGGTGATCGGTGATGAATACCCGATGGATCACTTCGATATCGTCAACCAATCGTTGGGGTTGGTGGGCAAGGGGGCGGAGCCGGTGCGGTTGTTTGTCGAGCATGCAGCGCGGTTGAAGGCGGCGGGAGTTTAGACCGCGTTATCGTTCTTCGCGGGCAAGCCTCGCTCCCACAGGTTTGGCGTCGTGCTCATTGCCGGCGTCCGACACAAAACCTGTGGGAGCGTGGCTTGCCCGCGAAGGCGTCATATCAGGCAACGCTGATATTACGGCCCAACACGGTGGTCCAGCGCTCCGACAAAACCACCCCACCCAACGTCAACACCCCACCCACCAGGTGATACAGCGCCAACTGCTCATGCAGCACCACCGCCGCAATCAGCGCGGTGATCAACGGCAGCAGATTGAAAAACAGCGTGGTCCGGCTTGGTCCCAGGCGCACCACGGCCTGCATCCACGCCAGCGGCGCAAGCATCGAGGCCAGCAGGCAAGCGTAGAGCACCAGCGGAATGTTCTGCAGGGTCGGGCCGATTTTCGGTGAGGTGAGGAACAGCGGAAACAGCACCACCACCGCGACCAACACCTGCAAATACAGCAGCACCAGCGGCGGCAAACGCAGCTGCCATTTTTTCAGCAGGGTGCTGTAAATCGCATACGCCAGCGTGGCAATCAGCATCATCGCGTCACCCAGGTTCACCCCGTGTTCCAGCAATGCGCCAAGGCTGCCGGACGACACCACCACCAAAACACCCGCAAACGACAGCACCGCGCCGGCCAGTGCTCCGGCGGTCAGGCGTTGGCCGAGGCTGATAATCGCCATGGCCAGCGACATCAACGGCATCAGCGACAGAATGATCCCCATGTTGGTGGCTGAGGTCAGCGTCGCGGCGAAGTAGGCCAGGCTTTGATAAACCGCCATACCGAGTACGCCGAGGATGAAAATCCTGCCCAGATTCGGGCGGATCAACGGCCAGTGAGCGATCACCGGTTTAAGCATGAAAGGCGTGAACAGCATTGCGGCCAGCAACCAGCGGTAGAAGCCGATTTCGGCGGGAAAGATCGCGCCGACCGCGAGTTTGTTGATCACGGTGTTGCCGGCCCAAATGAAAATGGCCAGCAGGGGATAAGCGTATTGCATCGGGAAAAACCAGAACGTTAATGAAGGGTGATTATCCGCTTGTCTGAATCAATGCCTATACTTCGATCCAGACAACCTGCCTCTGATTCCGGACAGCATGAACAGCAAACACATCGACCTGCTGGATTTCAGCGAGCTGCCGGCCCCGGTCTATTTCCGTTATGCCGACTTCAACACCCATGAATACGCCTCGGCCCACCATCACCCTTGGGGCACCCTCGAGTATTCGGCCAATGGGGTCTTGCACATGGAAATCGGCAGCCGCCGCTTCATGTCGCCGCCGCAATACGCGGTGTGGGTGCCGCCCGGGACCGAGCACAGCTTCTATAGCAATCAGCCGATCAACTATCGCGCGGTCTGCCTTGCGCCGGCGCTGTGCCGCGATCTGCCGCAGCAGGCCTGCACCCTGGCGATCAGCGACATTCTCAAGGCGATCCTGAAAGACTTCGCCGCCCGCGATGTGAAAATTCCCGAGCACGATGCAGACAAGCGACTGGCTCAAGTGCTGGTGGACCAACTGCAACAGGCGCCGATGCATGAGTGTTACTTGCCCTACGCCAGCAGCACCGGGCTGCTCGCAATCCTCGAAGCCTTGCAGACCGAGCCTGGGGATAACCGGCCATTGGCGCACTGGGCCGCGCAAATTCACGTCAGCGAACGCACGTTGGCCCGGCAGTTTGTCCGCGAGTTGGGCATGAGTTTCGGGGAGTGGCGGCAACGGTTGCGGTTTCTGGCGGCGATCGAAGCGCTCGATAGCCAGCGCAGCATTCAGGAAATCGCCTTCGACATGGGGTACAGCACCGGCTCGGCATTCATCGCGATGTTTCAGCGTCAGGCCGGGTGCACGCCTGAGCAATATCGACGCAGCCACCTCGATAGCAGGTGAACGTGTAACAGGCTTTGTCTACACTCCGAAACAAGGCCGCATCCATCGGTGCGGTAACAAGGAGAACACTCCATGAAGATGTTGCGTGCCCCGTTGTTGATGGTCGGTTTGCTGCTCTGCTCCCAGGGTTTCGCCGCCACTGCCCAGCAGAACAAAATGACCACCTGCAATGCCGACGCTACCGCAAAAAGCCTCAAGGGCGACGAGCGCAAAGCCTTCATGAGCACCTGCCTCAAAGCCGCGCCGGCCGCCGATGCCACCAAGTCCATGACCCCTCAACAAGAAAAGATGAAAACCTGCAACGCCACCGCCACCACCCAGGCCCTCACGGGTGATGCACGCAAAACCTTCATGAGCGATTGCCTGAAGAAAAAATAAGCATTGTGGGAGCGAGCCTGCTCGCGATGCAGGCGACTCAGTATCACGAAGGACCGCGGTGATGCTATCGCGAGCAGGCTCGCTCCCACAGGTTCGTGTTTGCTCGCTTCGGAGCCGGATCGCTGGCAGACTGCCAATCCTTTTACGTCGTTCGTTTTGAGGCTGTATGTCAGCGTTTTCTCAGCGTCAGGTCTTGTTGTTCATCAGCTGGGTCATCATTTTTGGTGGTTTGCTGCTGGTGCTCCCTCTGCGATTGCTGCCCAGCCTGCTGGCCGGGTTGTTGGTGTTCGAACTGGTCAACATGCTCACGCCGCAATTGCAGCGGCTGATCGAAGGCCGCCGTGCGCGCTGGCTGGCGGTGGCGTTGCTAGGGACATTGGTGGTCAGCGTGCTGGCGTTGATCTTTGCCGGTGCGATCAGTTTTCTGCTGCACGAGGCAGAAAACCCCGGCGCTTCTCTCGACAAATTCATGGTCGTGGTCGAC
Organism: Pseudomonas sp. GM102; assembly: GCF_000282555.1. Classification (NCBI taxonomy): domain Bacteria; kingdom Pseudomonadati; phylum Pseudomonadota; class Gammaproteobacteria; order Pseudomonadales; family Pseudomonadaceae; genus Pseudomonas; species Pseudomonas sp. GM102. Next base: position 8,760 of record NZ_AKJB01000082.1, read on the forward strand.
CGCGCACGCGGGCAGTTGCCGCCGTTCATCGACGCTTATTTGCCGGCCAGTGCCGCCGAGTTTCGCGTGGCCATCGGTCAGTGGATGAGCAAGCACCTCAGTGATTTGCAACTGGTGGGCAAGGACGCGGCGCACATGTTCGTGACGCTGCTGATCGGCATGGTGCTGGGGGCGATCATTGCCTTGCAGCGAGCGCCGGATGTGACCAAGCGCAAACCGTTGGCCGCGGCGCTGTTCGACCGTTTGCACCTGTTGGTCCAGGCGTTTCGCAACATCGTTTTCGCCCAGATCAAGATTTCCCTGCTCAACACCTTCTTCACCGGGATTTTTCTCGCGGTGGTCCTGCCGATGTTCGGGATCAAGCTGCCGCTGACCAAAACCCTGATCGTGCTGACCTTCCTGCTCGGCCTGTTGCCGGTGATCGGCAACCTGATCTCCAACACCTTGATCACCATCGTCGGCTTGTCGCTGTCGATCTGGGTGGCGGTGGCGGCGCTGGGTTACCTGATCGTTATCCACAAGCTCGAATACTTCCTCAACGCGCGCATCGTCGGCGGGCAGATCAGTGCCAAGTCGTGGGAGTTGCTGCTGGCAATGCTGGTGTTCGAAGCCGCGTTCGGCCTGCCGGGGGTGGTGGCGGGGCCGATTTATTACGCGTATCTGAAGAGTGAGTTGAAGCAGGTGGGGATGGTTTGATCCAGTGTTGATCTAATTGTGGCGAGGGAGCTTGCTCCCGTTCGGGTGCGCAGCAGCCGCAAAACCAGCGTATGCGGTGCACCTGACGAAATGGTTTGAATGGTTTCAGGGCTGCTGCGCAGCCCAACGGGAGCAAGCTCCCTCGCCACAGGGTTTCAAGTCAATCCATCGGGCCGTAACGCTTGGCCGCTTCAATCGCCAACCCACTGCCGATGCTGCCGAAGATGTTGCCTTCCACATGCCGCGCATTCGGCAACATCGCCGAGACGCTGTTGCGCAGCGCCGGAATCCCGCTCGAACCGCCGGTGAAGAACACGGTATCCACCTGATCGACCCGCACGTTGGCGTCGTTCAGCAACTGGGTCACGCTGTTGCGCACCCGCTCCAGCAGATTGTCGATGGCCGATTCGAACAGTGCCCGGCTCAGTTCCACGCTCAAACCCGGCTCGATGCGATCCAGTGGCACATGGCGGCTGTCGGCGTGGGTCAGCTGGATCTTGGTTTCTTCCACTTCCATGGCCAGCCAGTGGCCGGCGCGCTGGTCGATCAGCTTGAACAGGCGATCGATGCCGCCGGTGTCTTCGATGTCGTAACGCATGCTGCCCAGGGCCAGGGTCGACTTCTGCGAGTACACCGAGTTGATGGTGTGCCAGGTCGCCAGGTTCATGTGGTGGCTGGTCGGCATGTAAGCGCCGCTCTTCATCCGGCTGCCGTAGCCGAACAGCGGCATGAGGCCTTGCAGGCTCAGCTGCTTGTCGAAATCGGTCCCGCCGATGTGCACGCCGCCGGTGGCGAGGATGTCGTCGTGACGGTTGTCGTGGTTGCGGCGCTCAGGCGACAGGCGCACCAGCGAGAAGTCCGATGTACCCCCGCCGATGTCGACGATCAGTACCAGCTCTTCCTTTTCGATGGTCGACTCGTAGTCGAATGCCGCCGCTATCGGCTCCCCC
>NZ_AKJB01000083.1:0-110001 GCF_000282555.1 Pseudomonas sp. GM102
TCGGACCGCTTCCGGCTGTCACTGTCTCGCTCAGGCGTCATGGCGATGAATTGAAGTCAGGGTCATGGCTATATTTTTATTATTGAATATCGCAATATATAAAACTATATAGCGCGTGAGCCTGTGCTTTCTTATAAAGGAATGACTGATGACAATGGTCCTGAGCGGCAAAGAGGCAGTAGGCGAGCGTTACACGCTGGAAACGATGCGCCACGCCCAGCAGATGACCTGGAAGGCCATCGAACAGATCGCTCGGGCTGTTTCTCCAGGTATGCGCGAGTCAGAGGCCCAGTTGCGAGGCAAACAGATCCTGTCCGAACTGGGCATGGATCGAATCTGGCATCCACTGCTGATCCGCTTTGGCACCAACACACTCAAGACGTTCAAACAGCGCTCCGATGGCGATCCTGAACTGAGTGACGAAGATATTTTCTTCGTCGACATGGGCGCAGTCTGGCAAGGGCACGAAGGTGATGCCGGGGCGACTTTCACCACGGGTTCCGATTCGGAAATGATCGCCTGTGCCGCGGCCGCCCGGGAGCTTTTCAATCGGGTCGAAGGCTTTTGGCACAGCGATCGGGTTTCCGGCATGGAGCTTTACAGCTATGCGGCCAGCCAGGCGCAAGCCATGGGGTGGAAGCTCAATCTGGACATCAAAGGCCACAGAGTCTGCGATTTTCCTCATGCGATTCACCGTGGCGGCGACCTCGGGGATTTAGACAAATGCCCAACAACCGGCCTATGGATTCTGGAAATCCAGATCGCCCACCCGGAGCGCCCTTTCGGAGCGTTCTACGAAGATTTGCTTATCTGACCGAGGAAACCTCATGCCTAACCAAACAGAGCAACCGGTTCTGCTGTTCTCCTACGGTACCTTGCAGGATCAGGCAGTCCAGTTGTCTACCTTTGGGCGCGAGTTGAAAGGGCGTCTGGACAGCCTGCCAGGCTACAAGCAGAACCTGGTCGAGATCACCGATCCGGCGGTGCTGGCCACGAGCGGGAAAACCCATCATCCCATCGTGCAGGAGAGTGGCGACCTGTCGGACGAGATCGCCGGCACTGTTTTCGAGATCACGGCCCAAGAGCTGGTCTCGGCCGACGAATACGAGGTGGCGGACTATAAACGCGTCAGTGTGATCCTCAAGTCCGGCATCAGCGCCTGGGTTTATGTGCAAGCCTGATCGCTAAGGGCTGCCGCAAGGGGAAAATGATTTGTCTCGTATCGCTGCAGGCTTCGGGCGGGATGACGACCGGAAGACTTCCATCCTCCGTATCATCACCCTGAAATCAAGACGCCGACTGGCTGCTCGCTCGCATGACCCCCCGCCTCACCATTAGCCACGAGCCAACGAAACAGTTCGGCCACCGACACCGTATGGCTGCGCTCTATCCAGCGTACCAACGCCGGGCCGTAGTGTTCGGTGTAGCGGGTGAGTACCAGTTGGCGACAGTCCGGTGACAGGCGCAGGGTGATTTCCCGACAGTGCAGATTGGTCGGATCATCCCGGATCACCCGTTGCTGCAGAGTCAGGCTATTGCTTTCAGAACCCATCGGCCGGTGCTCCTGTGCATTGAGTAGTGGTGTTGTCTGGCGAGCCTTGTTTACCTTCGGCCACGTAAGCGGCACGATGCTCGGCGACCACATTACGCAACGCGCTGTAATAGTCCGGCAGTTTTTGCAGGCTATCGGTCAGCGGCAAGGCTTCTGCCCGGCCATCGACGATGCCGCCGACAGTGCTGATAGTGGACAGCGTGTCCACGGTATCGCTATTGCTGCCGAACGGATCGACCACAAAACCGAGCACGCGCCCGGCGGCGTCGCGACTGTTGGAGGTCCCGAGCAATGGCAACTCGATAATCGGACCGTTGCCGATACCCCACACGCCGAAGGTCTGGCCGAAGTCCGCGTCGTGGCGCGGGATACCGGCCATGCCGGAGACGTCGATCAAACCCACCACCCCTACCGTGGTATTGAGCGCGAAACGTCCCAAGGTATTGACCGAGCGCATAGGGTTGCCTTGCAGCAGGTCATTGATAAAAACCTTGGGCTCGCCGAAGTTCGCCACAAAGTTATGCACACCGGTCTGGAAAAAATCCGGCGTGTAGCGGTAGCCGCGCGCGACCGGCGCCAGGGCGTAATCATCAACCACCCGGTTAAACGCGAAGACACCACGATTGAACGGTTCCGCTGGGTCGTACACCGAATAGGCGATGTCGGCACAGGCCACGTCGGTGGTGGACGGCGGCTGGCTGCTGCAACCCGTCAGCCCTGCGGCCAACACGGCAATTGAGGTGTTGCGGGCCAGCCAGGGAGCACACTTGAAAGGCAACATGGACGCAAGTCTCAGGAGGAGTTCGCCGTGATGCTGAGCCCCAAGCCTTGCGCAAAGATGTCTGGTTTATTACGGTGCTGATGTTTTATTGCAGAGTTGAAATATATGACTAGCGGCCGTGAATGGTTTTAGATGGCGGTTCCATTCGCCCCTTAAGTGACCTTCGGTGAACAGCCTTTTAATTGTGGACGACGACCTTGAAGTCCTCGATCTACTGAAAAAATTCTTCGTGCAGCACGGCTACAGCGTCGAGGTCGCCACAGACGGCGTGTCGCTATGGGCGGCCATAGAGCGCCAGACGCCGGACCTGATCATTCTGGACGTGATGTTGCCCGGCGACAGCGGGCTGATCCTGTGTCAGCAACTGCGGATTCGATACGCAATACCAGTGATCATGCTGACCGCCATGGGTGAACTCAGTGATCGGGTGGTCGGCCTGGAGCTGGGCGCCGATGATTATCTGACCAAACCCTTCGACGCCCGTGAACTGCTGGCCCGAGTGCGTGCTGTGCTGCGTCGCTTGGACGAGCGTCGTCCGGTTCCGCAAGAGCGGCCACGGCCACTGATTGATTTTGCCGACTGGCATCTGGACGTCACCCGTCGTGAACTTCGCTCGCCGGACAACGTGATGATCCCGCTGTCGGCCGGTGAGTTTGACCTGCTGCTGGTCTTCGTCGAACACCCCCAGCGCATTCTCACCCGCGAGCAATTGCTGGACCTGGCGCGCGGGCATTGCCATGACGCGTTCGATCGCAGCATCGACGTTCAGGTCAGCCGCCTGCGACGCAAACTCGAGTCCGACACCAAGCGACCGGCGATGATTCGTACCGTGCGCAACGGCGGTTACCTGTTCACTCCCAGCGTGACGCGGCGATGAGCTGGTTGAAGCGGATTCGCGCCCGAGACTGGCCGCAAGATACGGTTGCGCGCTGGATCGCGTTGACGATCATCCTGGCCATGCTCATTTCACTGGCGCTCAACGGGTTGTTTATCCAGCTGGCCGGGGTGTGGGCCCGCCCGCCGTTGACCGAAATCGGCCTGCTGGAAAAAGCCGCCGCCATCACCCGTGTCATCGAGGCCGCCCCAGCGCCATTGCGCAACCCATTGGCACAAGCCGCCAACGAGAACGGCTTCACTGTCACTTGGCACCCTGACCGACACGATCTCAACCTGCCGACAGTGGACGATCCGAAGTCCGGCATTGGCTCAACCATCCTGCAGCCGATGCTCAGAGCCCCTGACCGGCGCATCGAAGCCTATGAACCGGCCGACTGGACGGAGCACACGGAAGACGCGCATTACGCGCTGCTAATCGAGCTATCGGATTCATCATGGCTGATGTTCTCCGCGCCCTCGCGCAGTTGGGGGCTCGACGAAGCGCCACGCTACCTGATCGTCATCCTGCTGGTGCTGATCTCCACCGCACTGGTCGCACTGATCGCCACCCGACGCCTCGCCACACCTTTGCAGCGTTTCGCCGAAGGCGCCCGGCGCTTCGGCGTGGACTTCCGCGCACCACCGATCGAACCGCTCGGCCCCCACGAAATCCGCCAGGCCATTCTCGCGTTCAATGCCATGCAAGCCCAGTTACAGCACTTCATCCGCGACCGTACGCAAATGCTCGCCGCCATCTCCCATGACCTGCGCGCGCCCTTGACGCGGATGCGCTTGCGAGGCGAATTCATCGAAGACAACGAGCAACAGCAACGGCTATTTCGTGACGTGGATGAAATGCAGGCGATGATCAACTCGGCGTTGGAGTTCTTTCGTGATGATGCGCGGCTTGAACCGGCGACCCAGTTTGATCTGGCGGAACTGCTGCAAACGTTGCTTGATGATTATCGGGATCAGGGAGTCGACATTACGTTCAGTGGGCCGCTGCGGTGGGTGTATTTCGGGCGCCCGTTGGGGCTTAAACGGGTGATTACCAACTTGCTCGACAACGCTATCAAGTACGGCAGTGAGCCGGGGATTGAGCTGAACCCGAGCGCCGGTCAGGTGCGGATAAAAGTACTGGATCGTGGGCCGGGCATACCAGATACCTGCCTTGAACAAGTGTTTGTGCCGTTCTTCCGGATGGAAGGCTCGCGCAACAAAAGCACGGGGGGTGTTGGTTTGGGGTTGTCGGCGGCGCGGGCGATTGTGCTCGAGCACGGAGGCAACCTGACACTGCGTAATCGGTCGATGGGCGGGTTGGAGGCGTTGGTGGTGTTGCCGGTGCATTAGTCCCGAAAGACTCGCCTCGAAATGATCAGAAACCTGTGGCGAGGGAGCTTGCTCCCGTTGGGTCGCGAAGCGGCCCCAAAGAAGGGACTGCTGCGCAGTCCGGCGGGAGCAAGCTCCCTCGCCACATTTTTCAGTCAACAGGGCAAGGGGCAATCCTCCCCAAGGATCGTGTGAACCTAAGCCTCCCAGCCCGCCCCACTGACCGCAGCCTGCGCCAGTGGGTGCAAATCTGCTCCCTGATGCTCCGTTTGCCAGGCCAACAACTCCTTGCGCATGCCGGGCGTCCAGTACATCTGCAGGTGATTACGCACGCCGAGCACGGCCTGTTGCTGGTCCGGTTGGGTGGCGAAGTACTGGGCGATCTGGTTGACCATTTTGATCAGGTTTTCAGTGCTCATCGGCGTACCTCGGCTTTAGTGCCACGCGCCTGACGGCGTTCGTCGAGCAAGCGTTGTTGGTTGTCACTGAATTCCTGATAGCGTTTTTGCCACTCGGAAGGGTGGTAGACGCGGCTGACTTCCACGGCCGTGACCTTGTACTCCGGACAGTTGGTGGCCCAGTCGGAGTTATCGGTGGTGATCACGTTGGCCCCTGATTCAGGGAAGTGGAACGTGGTGTACACCACGCCCGGGGCGACCCGTTCGGTGACCCGCGCACGCAGCACGGTCTGGCCGGCGCGGCTGCCGATGCCGACCCAGTCGCCTTCGTTGATGCCACGGCTCTCGGCGTCGGTCGGGTGGATTTCCAGGCGGTCTTCGTCGTGCCAGGCGACGTTGTCGGTACGCCGGGTCTGGGCGCCGACGTTGTACTGGCTGAGGATGCGCCCGGTGGTCAGCAGGAGCGGATAGCGATTGTTGACCTTTTCCTCGGTGGGCACGTAGCCGGTGAGCATGAAGCGCCCCTTGCCGCGCACGAATTCCTCGATGTGCATGGTCGGCGTGCCGTCCGGTGCCGCGGCGTTGCACGGCCATTGCAGGCTGCCGTGGCGGTCCAGTTCGGTGTAGCTGACGTTGGTGAAGGTCGGCGTCAGGCTGGCGATTTCATCCATGATTTCTGATGGATGCTGGTAGTTCATCGGGTAGCCCAGAGCGTTGGCCAAGGCCACCGTGCCTTCCCAGTCGGCCTTGCCGCCCAGCGGCTCCATGACCTTGCGCACCCGGGAGATGCGTCGCTCGGCGTTGGTGAAGGTGCCGTCTTTTTCCAGGAACGAACTGCCCGGCAGGAACACGTGGGCGAACTTGGCGGTTTCGTTGAGGAAGATGTCCTGCACCACCACGCATTCCATGGCCGACAGCGCCGCGGTGACGTGCTGGGTATTCGGGTCGCTCTGGGCGATGTCTTCGCCCTGGCAATACAAGCCCTTGAAGCTGCCGCCCAAGGCCGCCTCGAACATGTTGGGAATGCGCAGGCCCGGGTCGGGTTGCAGAGTGACGTTCCACGCCTGTTCGAACTGCGTCCGCACCACTTCGTTGGAGATGTGCCGGTAGCCGGGCAGCTCGTGGGGGAAGGAGCCCATGTCGCAGGAACCCTGAACGTTGTTCTGCCCACGCAGCGGGTTCACGCCCACGCCTTCGCGGCCGATGTTGCCGGTGGCCATGGCCAGGTTGGCGATACCCATGACGGCGGTGCTGCCCTGGCTGTGCTCGGTGACGCCCAGACCGTAATAGATCGCGGCATTGCCGCCAGTGGCATACAGGCGAGCGGCGGCGCGGATGTCGGCAGGTTCTACACCGCAGATGGCGCCGAGGACTTCCGGCGAGTTTTCCGCGCGGCTGACGAACTCGCTCCAGTGGGCGAAATCCGTTCCTTCGCAACGGGCGTCGATGAAGGGCTGATTGAGCAGGCCTTCGGTGACGATGACGTGGGCCAAGGCGTTGAGCATGGCAACGTTGGTGCCCGGACGCAGGGCCAGGTGCAGTTCGGCGCGGGCATGCACTGAGTCCACCAGATCAATGCGTCGAGGGTCGATGACAATCAGCCGCGCGCCTTCACGCAAGCGGCGTTTGAGTTGGGAGGCGAACACCGGGTGGGCGTCGCTGGGGTTGGCACCCATCACCAGAATCACGTCGGCCTGCATCACCGAGTCGAAACTCTGGGTGCCGGCGGACTCGCCCAAGGTTTGTTTCAGGCCATAGCCGGTTGGCGAGTGGCAGACCCGCGCACAGGTGTCGACGTTGTTGTTGCCGAACGCGGCGCGCACCAGTTTTTGCACCAGATAGGTTTCTTCATTGGTGCACCGGCTGGAGGTGATGCCACCAATGGAATCGCGGCCATATTTTTGCTGCAACCGACGGAATTCGCTGGCGGCGTAGGTCACCGCTTCATCCCAGCTGACTTCTTGCCAAGGGTCGTTTATATGCTGGCGGATCATCGGTTTGGTGATGCGATCCGGGTGGGTGGCGTAGCCCCAGGCAAAGCGACCTTTGACGCAGGAGTGGCCGTGGTTGGCCTGGCCGTTCTTGTCTGGAACCATGCGCACCAGTTGGTCGCCTTTCATCTCGGCGCGGAACGAACAGCCCACACCGCAATAGGCGCAAGTGGTGATCACGCTACGTTCGGGCTGGCCCAATTCGACCACGCTTTTTTCCATCAGCGTCGCGGTCGGGCAGGCTTGCACACAAGCACCGCAGGACACGCATTCCGAATCGAGGAAGTTCTCGCCCCCGGCGGCCTCAACCCGGGATTCGAAACCGCGTCCGGTAATGGTCAGGGCAAAGGTGCCCTGGGTTTCTTCGCAGGCGCGCACGCAACGGTTGCAGACGATACACTTGCTTGGGTCGTAGTCGAAGTAGGGGTTGGAAGTGTCCTTCACGTCGGCCAGATGGTTCTCGCCTTCATAGCCGTAACGCACCTCCCGCAGACCGACCTGTCCGGCCACGGTTTGCAGCTCGCAGTTGCCATTGGCCGAGCAGGTCAGGCAGTCCAGCGGGTGATCGGAGATGTACAACTCCATGACGTTACGGCGTAGGGTGGCGAGCTTCGGCGTCTGGGTGTGCACGCTCATGCCTTCGCTGACCGGCGTGGTGCAGGACGCGGGGTAGCCGCGCATGCCGTCGATCTCCACCAGGCACATGCGGCAGGAGCCGAAGGCTTCCAGGCTGTCGGTGGCGCACAGTTTCGGAATGGTGGTGCCCAGCAGCGCGGCGGCGCGCATCACCGAGGTGCCTTCGGGCACGCTGATGCTGCGGCCGTCTATGTTCACGGTGACTTGCACCTGGCTGTCGCGGGCCGGCGTTCCAAGATCGATATCGGTTTTCGGGTCGAAGAGAGTGATCATTGGTCGGCCTCCGAGGCTTGCAGACCGAAGTCGGCGGGGAAGTACTTGAGGGCGCTGGCGACCGGAAAGGAAACCATGCCGCCCAACGCGCACAGCGAACCGTATTGCAGGGTGTCGCACAGGTCCTTGAGGATGATCACCTGTTCATCGCGACCACTTTGATCAGGTGCGGCCAGCAGCCGGTCGATCACCTCCGCACCACGGGTCGAGCCGATGCGGCACGGTGTGCATTTACCACAGGATTCCTCGGCGCAGAACTGCATGGCGAAACGCGCCATATGAGCCATGTCCAGGCTGTCGTCAGCCACCACCACGCCGCCGTGACCGAGCATGGCGCCGATGGCGGCAAAGGCTTCGTAGTCCAGCGGCGTGTCGAATTGCGAAGGTGGCACCCAGGCGCCGAGCGGACCACCGACTTGGGCAGCCTTGAGCGGCCGGCCACTGGCGGTACCACCGCCGTAGTCTTCCACCAGTTCCCGCAACGTCAGGCCAAAGGCCCGTTCCACCAAACCACCCTGACGAATATTGCCTGCCAGTTGGAAGGGCATCGTGCCGAGGGAGCGGCCCATGCCGTAATCGCGATAGAACTGCGCACCCTTGGCCAGAATCAGCGGCACCGAAGCGAGGGTCAGCACGTTGTGCACCAGGGTCGGTAGGCCAAACAGCCCCTTCAAGGCGGGGATCGGTGGCTTGGCGCGGACAATTCCGCGCTTGCCTTCAAGCGAGTCCAGCAGCGCAGTTTCCTCACCGCAAATGTAAGCGCCGGCACCGACCCGCACTTCCATATCGAAGGCCTGGCCGCTGCCGCCGACATTGGCCCCGAGGTAACCGGCGGCCCGCGCCAGGTTCAGCGCCTGGCGCAGTGTGGCCACGGCGTCTGGATATTCCGAGCGCACATAGATGTAGCCGTAAGTGGCGCCGACGGTGATGCCGGCAATGGCCATGCCTTCGATCAGCAGAAAGGGGTCGCCTTCCATCAACATGCGGTCGGCAAATGTGCCGGAGTCGCCTTCGTCGGCGTTGCACACAATGTACTTTTGCGCAGCTTCGGTAGCGCGCACCGTGCGCCATTTGATCCCGGCCGGGAAGGCCGCGCCGCCACGGCCGCGCAGGCCTGAATCGAACACTTCCGTCGCGGTCTGTTCGCCGCCCATTGCGGTGGCCCGGGTCAAACCCTCGAAGCCACCGTGGGCCCGGTAATCATCCAGGGACAACGGCCGTGTAATGCCGGCGCGGGCGAACAGCAGGCGTTGTTGAGTCTTCAGATAAGGCAACTCTTCCACCAGCCCTAAGGCCAGCGGATGGTCGGATGACTCGCCTTGCAGCGCATCGAGCAGCGACGGCACATCGGCCGCGGTCAGCGGACCGAAGCCGATACGGCCTTGCGGGCTGTCCACTTCCAGCAGCGGTTCCAGCCAGTACAGGCCGCGCGAACTGGTGCGTTGCAGGTCCAGCGGCAGATTGCGTTCCCGGGCCTGAGTGGCAAGGGCCACGGCGACTTCATCGGCGCCCACGGCACGGGCAAGAGAATCACAGGGCAGATAGAGGCGCGGCATCATGCATCCTCCCGGCAAGCGTCGAGCAAGGCATCCAGACGCTCAGCACTAAGCCGCGCATGCACCCGGCCATCCAATTCCAATGCGGGCGAGCAGGCGCAAGCGCCGAGGCAATACACCGGACGCAGACTGATGCGGCCGTCGGCGCTACTGCCGTGATCATCCAGTTGCAGACGTTCGCGCAACTGCGCCGCGAGCTGCTCGGCACCGCGACTCTTGCAGGATTCAGCCCGGCACAGTCGCAGGATATGCCGGGCCGGCGGCGCAGTACGGAAGTCATGGTAAAAGCTGATCACCCCCCGAACCTCGGCCTGACTCAGGTTCAGCGCGTGGGCAATCTCGGGGATGGCGGCATCGGGGATGTAACCGATGCCCTCCTGAATCTCATGAAGAATCGGCAACAGTGCACCAGCAGAGCCCTTGTGGCGCTCCAGCACGCTGTTGACCATAGGCAATTGCAACATCTCATCAGGCATTCAGCATTCCTCACGGTCACGGACAAACCAGAGGGTTGTCGGTCGTCCGAAAGTGTCGGCTGCGGCACTCACACCACGTCACGGTATCGTGGCATTTTCAGGCCGTTGGCCAGGGCACCCTGAGCGGGCATCTTGTTGGGCCCGGTGCGGTCTTTGCCGCACCTTTTATAGGGCATTAAGGCAGCTTGCCACGCTGCCTTTGATTCATCAGCACCAAAGCGACGTGTTCGATTCTGTCTGCGACTACCTGTTAAGTCTAGAAGAGTGCAGGTCGAGGCGTTCGCTCACTGAGTACTTTGCAGGTAACCCTTGAGCGCGATGGGAGGGGCACCAAAATACTCACTTGGCGGGAAGGATCATCACCCACAACACCACCGTGGTCAGTGCCGCCAACACACTGCACGCTCCGGCGATCAAATGACGGACGACGGGGTATTCAGACTGCTTGAACCGGGCGATCACCAGAAGCCAGGTTCCGACAAAGGCACCTGAAATCGCCATCATTGTATAGAACATGAATACAACGCCCCGGGCCGAGTTTCCTCCGGGGACAAACCATCTGTTGAACAGAATCAGCACCGCAATCCCGACAATAAAACTACCCACGGCACCTGCCAGATTAGCGAGCCACAGATTCACAGTGCCACGGTTCCTAACCACCCAAATCCACATCCCCGCTGTCGCAGCGAAGAACACCAACATGCCGATTAGCTGCATTCAATCCTTTCCTTGTTAACAATGCCCCTGAAACTGCCGGTTTCTTTGATGAGATGAGGCGATGGAGGCACGATATCAAACTGGTGGCTCTGTGCTGAAGGGCATTGTTGTTTGATGTGGGTTGGATTCCGAGTTGGAGATTTGTTTTTCATCGTAGGGGAAGGTGAAGTTTGAATTCACCGGCAGGACATCGATGATAGAGCTTTCGAAGCTGATTTCTCCGCATTTGCTGAGAGCTGAGTGATCGAAAGCCCCGACAATCTCGGGGCTACAAATACCTGTCAGTCAAGCGCAATCCCTGTGGGAGCGGGCTTGCCCGCGAAAGCGTCAGGTCAGCCAACATCAATGCTGAATGCACTGTCGTCATCGCAAGCATTTCGCTCCCACAGACCTTATTCCTTACCGACTGGCATCAGAACCATCCCGCTTAAGCACTTTCACTGCATCATCAACCACCGCCTTACTCATCGCTGTCAAATAATGTGCAGTCCAAGCGTGGCGGTCGGTGTCTTGAGCGTAAGCAGCATCTTCGGTCAGCTTCTTGGCGAGAAACAGAAAATCAGAAGCCATGGCTAACGCATCACCGAGGGGAACGCCGCTAGAGACGTGGAACAGCGGTTGATCGGAGCAGTAAATGGCAGGTGTTAGTCCGATGGTTTTGAGTTCTGGTTGATCGGTCATTTGCCACCTCCGATGATGGAGAGGCGTTGGGAGAGGGTGGACGGTGGGGTATTACGCGATTGGGAATTGCGTAGAGGGAAAAGCCAAATTTTATACGGATTGATGCTGCGCATTATCAGACTCCTTGATATGTGAAGCTGCCACATTCGTTTCCACACGAATGGGTGACAGCTGTGCGCAGGGTGGAAAACCGGGAATCAAGGAAACCGGCACGCCCGAAGACGTCCCACGCACAGCCGCCATAACTCACGCCGCAGACACAAAAAAAGCGCCGGCAGACGTGATGGGGGCGCTGTTGCGCCTTGAATTACACGGGTTTCCACACCCGGTCGCTGAATTGGCAGCGACGGTGGGAGGGTATCGTGGAGATCTCGTTCCTGCAACCTTCCAAATCGCTGGGTAATAATCTGGTCGATCACGGCGTGAACTCGGGTTATGAAGTCGCGGCGGCGAGCGGCACTTCAGTCATGAAACGCGTTGAAACAAAGTGACGCCATCCGTCTGCGGGTTACATATTTGCGCTTCGGGTCGTTGCGTATTTACCTCATACTCGCGTGCTTCTTCCGTCGGTAGCTCTGCTTCTCGACTAATCTGTAGACGCAGCCACCAGACCATTAATAGCCAAGGAGAAAGGCGATGCCAGATAACTGGAACCAGCATCAGTCGGATGCATCTGCCAAGGATGCTCTCGAACTTTTCCCGGCCCCATCTGAATTGCCTGCGACCCTATGAGCCAAGCCGCTTTTGTCAATCCAAGCCTGCTCACATGGTCTCGTGAGCGTGCGGGTCTCTCCACTGAGCAGGTTGCTAAAAAGCTGCCAGTGAAACCTGATCGGGTAGAGGAGTGGGAGGCTGGCGAGAGCAAGCCAACATTCCTTCAGGCTCAAAAATGGGCGAGTCTCGCTCACATCCCTTTTGGCTTCTTGTTTCTTCAGCAGCCGCCCTTCGAACAACTGCCTTTACCTGATCTGCGGACCGTCGGTGGGATTGCGCCTCAACGTCCCAGTCTGGAGTTGTTGGACACCGTCAGGGATACCATACGTAAGCAGGATTGGTACCTGGAGTATCTGCAACACCAGGAGCATCAGCCGTTGGCATTTGTCGGTCGCTTCAACAGCCGATCTCGAGTCGCAGAGGTGGTGGACGATATCCGCCGGACGCTCGGCGTGAACCCTGACGCTGCTCGATTGGATTACGACAAATATAGCCGTGTCTTGATCGAAGCTGCGGAAGCGGCTGGCATTTTGGTTATGCGCAGTGGCATTGCTCTAGGAAATACTCATCGCAAACTTGAAGTTAGCGAGTTTCGGGGCTTTGCCATCAGTAATGCCTACGCCCCCGTTGTATTCATCAACAGTTCCGACGCACCCACCGCCCGGCTGTTCACCTTACTTCACGAGCTGGCCCATATCTGGATTGGTAGCAGTGGAGTGTCTGACGGAGACACCGCTAATGGTCGAGACGAGGAACGATTCTGCAATGCAGTTGCAGGTGAATTTCTGGCTCCCGAAGCCCAGTTCCGCGCCCTGTGGAGCGCAGATGTTCACTGGGAGGACAATTTAGCTCCGCTTGCCACTCGGTTTCACATTAGTAAATTAGCTATCGGTCGCCGCGCCCTTGATCTGGGTTATATAAGCCAAGCACAGTACAGCGCTTACTATCGAATGATCCTCAAGGCTTTTCAGGATGACAAAGGTGGAGCGGGTGACTATTACCGTAACGCCACCGCGAAAAACAGCCCTCGCCTAAGCAAGGCAGTGCTGACTGAAGCAATGAGTGGCCGGATGCTGCTACGCGAGGCGGGAAATTTGCTCGGCGTGCAACCTGCTAAATTAAGGACTCTCGCCAACAAGATTACGGAATGAATCATTTACTCGACGCTAACACGCTGATCGAAGCAAAAAACCGTTACTACGGGATGGCTATCTGTCCTGGCTTTTGGCAATGGTTACTACTTAAGAACAAAGCATTGGTTTTAGCCAGCATTGCACCTGTCATGGATGAGCTAACAAAAGGGCATGACGATCTGGCGGGTTGGGCGAAGGACAATTCTGATTTCTTTCACTCCACCACCGATCAGGTTACGCAACTGGCATTCACGCAGGTTGCGGGATTTGTAGCTGATCAAGCGCATAAGATGAAAGTTGGCGCTATGGAAGAGTTTTTAGCGGGTGCTGACCCTTGGTTGATTGCGAAAGCAATGACTACAGGGGCTACAGTCGTTACTCATGAAGTGCTAAATCTCGATGCTAAGCGAAAGTTCATAATTCCCAATATTTGTAAGGATCTGAATGTTCCTTTTTTGAATACGTTCGAGTTGTTGCATAGGCTTGAAGCAAAGTTTGTGTTGCCTGCTTGAAAAAAAGTAGCTTGCTCAAATCGTGTGGGCTTGAAATGTTTAGCAGGGTGAATGGAAATAAAACTGCCCCTTTTCGGTCAGATGGCCTGTCCCCTTTTTATGCAATTGTTTCTCCCGCACGACAACGCTACCCTTTGCGTCGTTTGGGATTTAAGTTTTTAACAGGAAAAATAATATGGATATTCAGCACTTCTATCCTTCAGTGCGCCGCTTTATAAAAATTGACGCGATCATACTGATTTTTATTACCCCGTTTTTTGCTCATGCGGACATTACTGAGGAAGAGGCGACGGCTAACTGTCTTAAAATTAGTGAATACTCCGCCGAGGGCGGAAAGTATTACAAGCTTAAGCAATACGCCAAGGCTCGGGAGCAATACGAGCGACAGGTCGGCTGGTCGGAGAGTTGTCAGCTGGGCGAAGAGGCAGTTGCGATGGCCTACAATAACGTCGCTCTCACCTATGTACACGAAGGCAATTACCTTAAGGCCCGGGCATGGCTGAATATTCTTCCAAGCGACAAAAAGTCGATTTTCAACCTTGAAAAATTCAGTGGCGATATAAAAAACTCAGTAGAGAAACTGTCTGCTAAGTCAGAAGGGCAATATTGGCAATATGCCGGGGCTTCGTTATGGAGCACCATGACTATCAAGCCGCAGGGTCAGAAATACAAAATTGATTTTCAGGGTTATTACGCTGGCCTGATGGCGATGTATAACGGTCCCAATATGGGTGAGTTTTCAACGGTGTTAGAGGTTGATAACGGCAAGGCTCATTACGCCATGAGCGGAGATGATGAAGGCGACTGTGTATACGACTTCGACCTTAAAAAAGATCTGCTCACTGTAAAGCGCACGACAGGTGAGTGGTGCGGTTTTGGTCATAATGTGGTGGCTGAAGGCGTTTATCACAGGGTCGAGTTTTAGCCGTTTTCGGACAGTTCACGAAATTTGGCAAACAGTCGAAATCCAACGTAGTTGGTGTGGCGTTTGTTCATCACACAAACAGGGGGCGGATTTATTTTTTGATTTATTTTTTCCTGCTGTCAGTTCTAGTGTAGAGAAAAAATTTGTCCTCCCTTTTCTCCACGTCAGGCCGGTTCCCCAATACACCACCACTGTACTGCGACCTCATCGTCAGGTTGTGTTACGTCATGCCCGTGCTCGATGAAATGCGCTGGAGTGTGCAGGGCAAGAACATCACTGATCCGCTCTGGTTTAAGCGCGTTGGTTTCACCGAGAAAACCCAGATAATAGTCCCGGTCATAGAAGAGGGTGACCTCGCTCTGATGAACCCATGGCCACACCAGCAGACAAGCGACCCGGTAGTAACCCTGTGAGTGGTCGTCAGCGTTGGACAGGTGGCTAGCGGCTTCGAGCAGTTGCTGAATGCAGAAGGCCTGAACTTCGATCCTGGCTTGAGGGCCTTGGACCAGGGCTGCGTGCACCGGGATCTTCCAATGTGTGTAGCACTCCATGTGCGCGGATCGCGGGTGAAACTCATCGCGAAAACTGGAGGCCCAGCTTTCCAGAGCGCGAAGGCGGCGGGGAATACCTTTGAGTGGCTTGTTGCTGAGGGCGATTTGCCGCATTGATACGTCCTTGTGATGCAGAAAAAATCTTTCGTTGTTGTCTACCGGCGCAATGGCAAAGTGGACAGATTTATTTCCATATCAGCCAAAACCCTACCCAGTACCAGTCGGTGTAAAAGGGGCGCCAAACCAGCCCTAACTCGATGGATCACTGAATATCTTTCAAGTAATCCTTAAGCGCAATGAGCGGGGCATTTAGTTGCTCCGTTGTCTGTGCACTGTTGAAATCAGCTGACAACCGTTGCAGCTCTCGCCCTAGCGGCGTATCAGCCCCGCCTATAGCGTCCAGCGCCAAATCTATACAGTGCGCCACTCTAAACTGAATACCCTCTACATCACCCCGCCGCACCAACAACCCAAACACCTCCCGCTCATAATCACTCATGATCGGATCATCCCGCAAAATCGGACTTTCACCTTCCGTCTCATAAGCCAGCTTGAAGGCGAAAAGGGCAACGGTTTCCAGTGGCAATTCCATTGTGTGAATCCTTGATTCGTTGGCTGAGCGGTTTCGGGTTGCGGCGTTGAAAGACAAGATCAAAAGATCGCAGCCTTCGGCAGGCGGGGCGAGATCACTTTCCTACAGGCGAAAAAAAAGGCCTTGCAAAGCAAGACCTTTCTTAATTTTGGTGCCCGAGGGAGACCGTCGGGTTCCATATAATACGTGGCTTGCAGACTATTTTTGCAGTTAGGGATACACGCAGGGATACATGATCATTGCTTCTGTCATTTAACTACTGAAAAACATCGTGTTGCTGAGCTCCCATAGGCTGAGGCTTATACTCGATTTCCTGCTGTATGGCGAAAAAAATGGAGATGATTAGGTGCCAACTTTACCAGACTTACGTGTAGCTCCTCCTCGGTCATGGGATGAGTTCGAGGACATCGTTTGCTCAGCTGCTAAGAATCGTTGGAGCAATCCAGATTTCACCCGTCATGGCCGTCAGGGGCAGCGTCAAGATGGTGTGGACATCTACGGTAGTGATCATGAGGGACGTTTTGTTGGCATCCAATGTAAAAACACCTGGGCCGGCATTACGATAAAAATGATTAAAGACGAGGTTGATAAGGCTGAGAATTTTCAACCTCGGTTGGCGTGCCTTTACGTTGCGACTACGGCTGAGACAGATAAGGCAGTCCAGCGTTCGGTACGAGAGATATCGACTCAACGGAAGAAGGAGGGGGCTTTCGAGGTTGTAATTTTGTACTGGAATGACATTTGGGCTGACCTCACACGAGACGAGTCTCGACTTTTCCAGCATTACCCAACCTTGCGCCCCAGAGATTCAAGCGGTAAGAGAGAGCTCAGTCACGATCAGAAGCTGTTCCAGGAGTTTCAATCTGCACTCTCTTTCGATCCTACGATACGGTTCCTACGTGATCAGGACTTTGGTCAGGCGTTCTTCCGCCGCTCCATTGAGCCGCTCTCCGAGTTTTCGTACACCTGGGATCAACCCGAAAAGGAATTTATAGACCCTGATTTACAAGCTCAACTGGCCGCTTTAAAAGAGGCAGCTCACACCTTAAACGACCATTTCGCAGAAAAAACGGTGATGGTGGGAGATGGGCGACGTATTTCAGTTTATTCGGACCACCTGCGCAGTGCTGGTCCAAAGCCGGATTGGGTGAGGGAGGAAGGTCGGGTTCTGAATAAAGAGGCTCTGCTCTTCGTTCAAATCTATGAGGAATTCATTCGTCTGTGCAAGCGCGAGCTAGAGGCGTAGCTATCACCATACGTGCGATGGAAGTGAAAACCTTGATCATCCGACCTCACGCTAGCCGAAAAGACCGCTGGGGACCCTGAGGGTTTTCTCTTAGTACGGGGTCGGAAACCCGCGGGACTGTGTTAGTGGGAGGATTTCAAAGTTACTGAAATTTCAGGCATTGAAATCGAAAGAATTCTGCTGAAAAAAGGCCATCGTTACCGCAGCGGTAACGATGGCCTTTTGTGTTGATGATTATGGACACCTTGGGCCGTCAACCAAGTCAACCTGTCAACCAATGTACAAAAATCAGCCACTGCCAAGATCACGCGGGTTTTATGCCCCGTGTCTTTTAGATTTGCTCAGAGTCCCCGGCGTCTTTCCGGGACACTGTGCATTTGCACTGGTGAACAGTGTGTTCACCCGGTTCACCTGTTCACTAAGCTGGGCACCTGTCCGCTAACAAAGTCCGGCGGGTTTCCGACCCCGTGTGTGTCTGATTGACTCAGGGGCCCCCGCTTCAGCTGGTGTCTCCTCGCTGGTGGAACTCAATTCTTATGGGGAGCGGGGGCAGATGCTCGCCAAATGTAGTGTAACTCGTGTAGCGGGTGTAACGTTATGGCCTAAGTCATTGAATTTAATGGTTAAAATCGGTGTTACCTGGGCTTAGAGATTTTCGAATCTGGGTGTAACAGAGACGAACGGTGTAACGCTTCGCGTCAAATCGCGGGGACAATTCTCAGCCTTCTAAGTTTGCTGTGCGTCGAAAAGGACCGGTTGTAGGCGACGTTACGGTCTTGAGTCATGGGGGGAACAGATCTATCGATTGCGATGTTCTGCTGTGGGAGCGAAGGGAGATGCAGGCGTTGCAGCGCTTTACCCGTGACCAACTTGGGTAGTGCACCTAGATTCCGCGTTTAAGCAATCGTTTCAGCGGGTCTTTCCATCTCGGCTTGATTACCTTTCTAACGCGAAAGGCCAAATCCATTCGGCGTGATACTTTCCGTATTGTTGTGATTTTTTGAGTTTTAATGTAGATTTCCAGGTTATTTTGCGTTAGGCGGTGCTTGGGTTCTTTATATTGAACAACCAGCCGGTCTCTCGTGTCATGGTTATAGAGGCGCTACATGAGCAGTTTTTGGGCAAATACTCTGCAAGATACAGTCAAAAACTCGGAGCGTATTAGCCGCTTTCCCTCTAGAAATCGTGACGCGGAAAGTTGGTTGATGCAGTATTTAGAATCTGCTCCTACTTCCACAAATCAAGGTGCTGCT
Source organism: Pseudomonas sp. GM102 (assembly GCF_000282555.1). NCBI lineage: Bacteria > Pseudomonadati > Pseudomonadota > Gammaproteobacteria > Pseudomonadales > Pseudomonadaceae > Pseudomonas > Pseudomonas sp. GM102. Next base: position 18,193 of record NZ_AKJB01000083.1, read on the forward strand.
GAGCTACCTTTCCAAAGATGGTTTCATTTCAAAGAAGCTTTCTCTCCAAAATTTGTAGCAGATACACTGAGTTCTCTTCCGTATCCCGTTAATACATGTCTCGATCCTTTTTCTGGTAGTGGTACTACCGCGATAACATGCAGAATGCTAGGGATCGAATCTTTAGGTGTAGAAGTTAATCCATTTTTAGCCGATTTGATAAAGTCAAAACTGGTGCGCGTACCCATTGCGGAGTTCTGCAAGAATTACGAATTATTGATTTCGAATCTTGAGGTGCTTCCGGAAGATGAGGTTTTGGCTGCCGGGATGCCAGTTACATTCGTCGAGCCTGGGAAAAATTCGAGATATATCTTTAGTCGAGAAATTTATGGAATTGCTCGTGCTATCCTACGTGCGTCAAGAAGTATGGACGTTGATCAAAGCAGACTGCTCCGTGTCCTGCTCGGAAGCGTGCTAGTTCAAAACAGTAATGTCGTTATAAACGGAAAAGGCAGAAGGTATCGTAGGAACTGGCAACTTCGCAGTAAAACAGGAACGGACTTGATCAAAAGCTTGGATGCCGCGATTGACACTGCTGCAGCCGATATTGCTCGTTTTTCTGGGTTGCCCGAATCAAATTTCATTCTTCACCAAGGAGATGCCCGCAGCGCGCTTTCGCTAGTCATGCAGGCAGACGTAGCTATATTTTCACCTCCATATCCAAATTCATTTGATTATACCGATGTTTATAATGTGGAATTGTGGATGCTCGGATATCTTGAGTCGTCTGTCGAAAATAGAGCGCTGCGTAGTCAGACGCTTCGCTCTCATGTGCAGACTAAGTGGGTGTCTACCATTTCTAAAGTTCGCTCAGATAGCCTCGATTTAGCAGTGGCGGCTCTAGAGGCGAAGCGCGGAGAACTATGGAATGTTAATATTCCGGAGATGATTCGTTTCTACTTCGATGATCTATGGTCCATATTTTTTGAGCTGAAAAGAATTCTTAAGGTCGGGCATCACGCTATCGTTGCTATCGGTGATAGTCAATATGCTGGCGTGCATATTGATGTTGCAACAATTTTGTCGGAATGTGTAGAGGGATTAAGCTTTAAGCTGGTGCAAAATGAGGCTATGAGGTCAATGCGCAATAGCTCTCAGCATGGCGGTAGTCTTTCGCTTTCTGAGCATTGTTTGGTATTTGAGCGGGTTCAAGGATAGATCGCGATGAATAAAGGTAATGAATTTAAAAAAGTAACACTTCCCAAGATCACAAGGGTTGTTTTGGGTGGATTTGATCTGTATACCCATAAGCCAGATGCAGATGTTTTCATAGTGAAACCTGTATTTTGCCTAATGGGTGCTAATGGATTAGGTAAATCAACCTTTCTTAATACGCTGAATTTTGCAATGACTGGAGGAATTCCAGATCCAGCTCGAAAGTTTCAGTCAGCGAAAGATTATCTAAAAGACGTGGCACGAATTGATCGAACTGAGGATTATTTTGGCGGGAGAATAAAGGAGGGCTCGAGAGATAGCGCAAGTGTCGCTGTTACTCTAGAGTGGCCAGCCGCGGTAATCGAAGTTGAGCGCAGTATATTTGAAGGTCGATCCGTTAGAAGACTGGTAGTTACGGATAAAATATCAGGCTCTATTCAAGATCTAACGGATCATTTTTCCGATAATGACGCTCTCTGTGAAGAGTATGAGTTGGAAGTGATCAGGCAATGTAAGCTTGATGATTTTTCACAATTTGTCTTCTTGATGCACTTTCTCGCAACCTTCGATGAAGGACGCCATTTGTTGATGTGGGACGATCAGGCTCTGACAAATGCACTTTATTTGGCATTTGGAACGGATCCCCAGGCAGCGAAGGCAGCAGATAAACTAAAGCGCGATATGGAGCGAGAAAGTTCGAGAGGGCGCAACGTTCGATTCTCAGCTCGTCACGTTTCAGATCGTATTAAGCAATTGATGGATGTTCTAAGTGGGCGCGATGAGTCCGATTTTGCGAGTGAGGCAGAATTGCGCACCAGCCATGAACGGCTTTTTGAGCTTCACCAACAGGCGGAAGGTAGGGTTCGCACTAAGCAGAATGAGTTGCGAGATATTGATTTAGCTTGGGCCGATTTGAGCGCTGCATTAACCGAGGCACAGGTAGAATATAGGCGGGTATTTTCAGCTCGGCTTAAAACGTCTTCAACTGTTGAACATCACCCTATTATTAGAAGTACGATATCTGAAGACCGTTGCGCAATATGTGGTGGAAGTCACGTATCGTCGCAGCTGCAACGGAAACTAGAATCTGAGCATTGTCCTCTGTGTGATAGTGGAATAGAACAAAGCTCGGCTGGGGAAGATATCAACCAGCTTCAGGTGTTAGATTCTGAAATTATAAAAATCCGCGATCAGCTTGGCGAAGTCCTCAGAAGTAGAAAGCGATTGAATGATGAGTTAAGTGCCGCTGAAGAAAGCGAGGCGCAGGCTCATGAGACACTCAGGATTTTTGAGGAAAAGGAGGTTCTGAGTCTCGCGAAAGTTGAATCAGGAGGTAGTTTCTCCGCGATCCAACAGCAGATTGAAAAGTTAGAGCGCGAGCGCTTAGAGTTTCTTGCGCAAAGTAAAGAGCATTACCGAAAACGCGATCTATGCAGGGACGAACTCAGGGGCTATGAGAAACAATTGAAGTCCCAGTATGAGGCTGGAGCATTACATTTTGTTCCCCGGTTCCGCGAGTTAGCAGAAGAGTTCATTGGCTTGCCGATCGATGTTGAACTTGAGCATAGAACGGGAGTGAACGACTCTGGATTTGGATTGCGCTTGCGTATGAATGACCAGCTTAGATCAACTCCGGATAAGCTGTCTGAAAGTCAGCGCTTCTTTATTGATATTGCGCTACGGATGGCACTTGCCGAATTTATGTCTGATAGCCCTGCTACATTGCTCATCGATACTCCTGAAGGCTCACTCGATATTGCATACGAGGCGCGTGCTGGGGCAATGTTTGCAAAATTCGTTGATAGCGGAAATGTAATTTTAATGACTGCGAACCTGCGCAGTTCGCAACTGGTGATTCGCTTGGCGGAAATTCAACAACTCAAAGGTATGCAGGTTGTGAGGATGACTGACTGGACGGATCTAAGTGACGTGCAACGTAGCGAGGAAAAATTGTTCCTTGCGGCCTACGATAAGATTGATGAGGCTTTGGGACAATGAATGGAAGCGATTTTTCTCCTGAAGCTTACTGCGATGCAGTTAGTATATTGATTGATGCACCGGCTTCTCTATTGCCGATGTCGATTATCGAGTTGCATCTTTTTTCGTATCTTGGTTCTATTTTGTCGCTTTTCCAGGGGCGACCGCTCGGAGATCTAGGTTACAGCTACGTCGTGACAACTGAAGGGTTCCCATTTAGTGTTCAACTGGAAGACGCAAGAGCTTTGTTGGTTTCATCTGGTCTTATTCTCATTGATGATCAGGGATACATGCAGCCACGATTCCCAGAGATAGAGGCTGAGTATCAGGAACTCTTGACGCTTCGGTCTCTTTCCGAGCGCCGAGCATTATTTAACGCTGCAACGCAGTGCGCTCTTGCGTTGCCTATAGGTTCGATCAGGCACGCGGTGTCACAGTCGCCAGGTATGGCGTCAGCGATTGATTTAGGCCATAGGAGTGATCTGTTTAATCCGGATGATGTCTCACTTTTATACGACGAATATAAAATTGTAAGAAGTGTCTTGACTCAGGACTCAAAGGATATATTAGCACCCGCAGTTATTTGGTTGTCCGCTAGGATCATGCGAGGCGAGGGCGACCTAAATGAAGTTTAATATTGAGAATGTGCAAGCACTTGTGAGTTCTGCGTATTTAGTACATGTTCGTGAGGCGTTTGGTGAGGTAGGCGAGCAATGCATACTTGAGGTTCTGAATGTCGTTAAATTGATTTATCAAACCTGTCCGCCAGAGCGTCTTAAGGCCACCTTAACTGTGGTGAGAGGTATTGCCTCTACTCCTCTTTCTCCGGTCATCGAGGTTCTCGGATCACTTTCTTCTGCTCAGTCGGCTCAGGAAGTGGGTGCCCTGCTGCTGGACGTTAAAGACCAGCATCATATTTTTATCGAAGCCGTGTCTGATGGTAGTTTTAGACTGTTGATGCTGGCGGTTGATGTTGATTTAAAGTCCCTAGCGAATGTATCAGTTGTTTACAGATTTGAGCGAAATACCGAGCAAATTCTAGCAAAGGAATACCAGGGTTATATGCCGAAGGTGTCGTCGTGTCTCGTTAGTAATCTAGCGATACCAACGCAATCTAGCTTGGAAGATGCTTTCAAAATCTACGCCAAAGAAATGGCTCTAGAGTCTCAGTGTCGTATTTTAAAAGATGTCTGGGAAGGCGGTGTGGATGGTCCGAGACTAGTACTGAAGAATAAACCTGAGTCGCTCATGCGAGACTCGCTTGCGCACGCATTGAGACTTTTAACCAGAGATACAACCGTTCGTCCGGAGCAAAACACAGATGAAACGAAACCAGTCGATATTCGCGTCGAATGGTTTGGGTCTGGAGCTTCTGCTTTAATTGAAATTAAATGGCTTGGCAAAGCCGTTGCAGTTTCCAGATCAGATGTTCCCTCCGCTACCTATACGGAATATAGTCTCTCGCGCGCTCAGGACGGAGCCAAGCAGCTCGCCGATTACATGGATAGGGAAGTGAGGCATTCCAATAAGAGTGCGCCACGAGGTTATCTTGTAGTGTTCGATGCCCGGCGCAAAGGGTTGAAAGGTGCACAGGACAGACTTTCGAAATCCGATGCCCAACATTTCGAAACAGTAGACTTGGATTTTTCCCCAGACTACTCCGCCCACCGTGAAGATTTTGCGCCGGCAATTCGGATGTTTATGCGCCCACGCGAAAGCCACTTTTTGGCATGAAGTTAAGGAGCAGTATCTAGGATTTATCTGAGGATATTGAAGGGCAGTTGTGAGCTTGAAGTGACAAATTTAGTTTTTCGACTTGAGCTATCGGCAAAAAGGGCCCGACTGGGCCCTTTTTCAGGTGACGCTTTATTACTTCTTCAGCCATCCCTCTACGACATCCGCGCCGTGTTCTGCCTTCCACTCTTTTAAAGCTTTGTGATTCCCACCTTTTGTTTCGATGACCTCACCGGTATTCGGGTTTTTGTAAACCTTGAGTTCGCGTGGTTTGCGAGTGCTTCCGGTTGGTGTAGCCGATTGGCGCCGGGCAGTGGTTTGCGGGTCGAGCAGGTTAATGATGTGCTTCAGGCTGAAACCGTAGTGTTCGAGCAGCTTACGCAGCTTCGTTTCGAACTCGATTTCTTTCTTCAGTCCGTCATCACCTTTCAGTGCTTCCAGTGCCTGGAGCTGCTCGGCGAGGTGTTTTTCCAGCTGACGGTATTCTGCGAGTTTGGACATGTTGTTTCCCTTGTATAGTTGGGTCATACGTGCTTATTTGGATGTTAGTGCTGGTTACAAGTTCAGCACTATTTCCGGCGATTCAGCTGGCTTTCAATATGCGCCATTTCCGATTTAATCGCGTTGATAGTTAGCGTTTGTATCGGATTGGATTTACCCGGCCCTGCGTTGATGGTCTTCAGCAGCGCATTGAGATGGGCTTTCCGAGTTTTGAGCGTGTCAGACCAGCTCGCGCTGTTCTGTATTGGTTTGTTCATTACGTTCATCCTTGCGTTGTTCTGGATTGCTCATATCTTCGGGCTGCTGCTGCACCGGCAGGCTGTCGAGCCGGATTAAGTCCCGCGCGCTGTATTGGTAAGAGCGGTCTATGAGCTCGTGCCATGTCCATCGCCCATGATTTTCGCCTTGTTCGGGTACGGTCAAATTCATCATCCCGACCTGATCAAGATCGAGCAGTTTGTAATTAGCCCACAGCTTTCCACCCACCTCGAACAACGCTTTCGCGGCCTCGTTCCATCGCTCTTCGAGTACCGTCTGCGAGAGCCAAAGCGCGGTGCGTTCTATCGCCCTATGCTTTTCCTGCGCTTCAGCGATGTATTTATCTACGGTGAGCAGCTCCTGCTCCAGAGCGGCCATGATCAGGTGTTGCCGACGGTCATGTTCGGCGGCGGCTGTCAGGTTCTTCGCCGCCTTTTGTGCGTCGGTGTTGGCGGTCTTCTCGCCTTCGGTATCGCCCCATGCAACGGCCTGTGCGTACGCAGCGGCAGCGTCCGTTTCCGCCTGACGCGCTTTGACCATGTCCTCCGTCGCCTGTTGTTGGATCTGCTCCAGGCGAGTGCTGAGGCTCTGGCGCTTTTCGTTTAGCTCCTGCTCATCAGCCTTCCAGTTATCCATCGCCTCGATGTAACCCGCCATCAGGGAATCGCAGTTGAGAAGATCCTCACGGCGACTGATCTTCCGATCCAAAAGGTCGGCATTGTTGTTGCGCGAATCGAAGTTCCGTTTCAGCTCGTTGTACTTGTCCCGCAGTTCGCGTTTCCGATCCGGTTCAATGGGGTCGTCACTTTCCAGCACGGTCTCAAGTGGCAGCATTTCGGCGTGCAACCGTTCTGCCTCGCTGCGCAGTTGGTCGCGACGGTCTTTCAGGTCTTTAATCTCGTTCATCTGTTTAGTCTCTGTTCAATTCGATTGGGGGTTGGTTGAGTGGCTGGCGAGGCCGGGAATAAGCCGGCGCTACCTCGATCATCAGAGATGCCCTCAGGCAGCCCGAGCCTCGCTCTCATCCATTCCCGGAATCGTCTTCACGACGTAGCAGCGTTGCGTGCCTAGACCGGGCAACCGGATCAAACTCGATGCCTTGCCATCACCTCCGGGCTCCAGAACACCGCGCTGTAGCAGTTCCTTGTTCACGGCAGTGATGTTCATGCCCCGGAAGATCTCCGAGCGCCATAGTTCTGGTAGTACGTAATAGGTGTTGGTGGTGTGCAGGGAGTCGCCCAAGCCGTGCTCCAGCGTCTTGCGAAAGCCGAGGCGGTCGATGGTGCGCGGGCCGTGTTCGTCGATCTTCGCCGCCGCCGATTCCCAGCGGGTGAACCGACTTTCGCCAAAGCGCTCAATGACCTGGCGCAGCCGCGCCAAGATCGCATCACCCTCGAAGTTCCCGGCTCCGCCTCGCTCGTTCATCCATGCGTTCAAACACACGCGAGCGGCGGTAGTGGCAGTCCCATCCGGCCAACCGGTGATACCCATCGCGGTGGCCAGCTCACCCGCTGCGGCCGCGAGGCCGAAGCGAGCGGCTGCACGGTGTGCCTGTCCGCTGGCCGAGGCCGGGAGCGACTGGGCGATAAACCCTTCCAGCGTGCGGCGCAGGATTGCGGACCAACCGTGACGTTTGCCGGGTTCGCACAGCGCCGTGAGGAATGCAGTGAGTGGAGTGCCGTAATATTTCGCTACTCGTGCCTTGAGCGCGTCGGCCAGTGCCGCCGCATCCTCAAAGCCGTTGAGTGTGTCGAACATGCCGAGGCCTTTGCTCGCATCGGCCGGGACCGCAAGCATGCGCACCTCCATGCCCGCTTTCAGTTCTTTGTTGGCTTCGGCCATGTGCTGGGCCAGCGTCTTCTCGCCAGTGGAGAGAAACAGCAAACGCCACTCTTGCACCTGTCGGCCTGCTTGCCCTCGATCATTGGCGCGGGCCTTGCCGGTGCCGTTGCCAAGCATGTACACCGTTTCGCCGATGATGCGCGGGTCGCACATGCCGATTTCATCCAGTACCAGAAGGCCATCGGAATGCGCGGCGGCGATGGATTCCAGCGCGTTGTCGGTGGAGCGCCACGAACGCACCAGACGCGGCCCGCCGTAGATCGAGGCGGCAACTTGCAGGTGCGTGGTCTTGCCGCCAGAGCTGTCGCCGTACAAGTGAAAGCCACCCGATTCATGGCCAAGCATGTTTAGCAGTGGTCCTGCAAAAGCCACTCCGACGACAAACGCCAAGCGATGGTTGCCGACGCACAGCGCGCCGATCTGCTCCTGCCACTGCTCAAGCGTGCCCGCTTCGCTGATCGGCGGAAGCTGAGAACCGGCCTCGTAGAAATGCAGATGTTCGCTGTGTGCGCCGACCTGTTGCTCGGGTAATAGAAAGGCGCTGTCGTGCCAGCCCAAGCGAGTGACCAGTCGTGCCCGTTGCGCGCTGTCGAAGCCGCCTAGGTAACTTTGCAGGTCGTTGCGTGCATTGCGTCCGGACCGACTACCGGCCAGACGTAGCCCCATGTCTACCAGTGGGCCAAGTACGTCCTTGCCGAAGTCGCCGGTCATAGTGCGCGCCGGGATGTTCCAGCGTTTTTTGGCGCCGTCGGGATCGTCGAACTCGACCAGCAGGCCCCAGTTCTGGCCTTTGTCGTCGCGAGTGCGGGCAAGGATTTCCAGAGGCGAACACACTGGCCGCGCTTCGCCGTCGTCGCCCGCATAAAAGACGCCTTCGGACGTGAGGCGAAAACCACCGGGCATCAGGTCATTCTTTGGTTTCGAGGAGCGCTTGGCTGGTGCTTTTGCCTTCGGTTCCGGATTAGCCTTGGCCTGCTCAGGCTCCGACTTTTCCACAACCAAACCGAACAGCTCACCGCTGCTTTCCAGCTTAATGAAGTGGGGCGCTGTCCAGCCTTTGGCAAGGGCATCGGCGGCATCGTCACCGTCGTCCCATTGACCACCTTTGGCGAAGTCAGCGGCGCCGTTCTTCAGCGTGGGCTTGCGCTTGAACACCTCCAGCGCGATGACTCGCACCGACGCGGCGCCGATCTCGCGAAGCTTGTCGGCTACGGTTTCCATGCAGGCTGTGCCGCTGACGTCATTGTCTGGCCACAACAACACGTCGCGACCTTTGAGCGGTGTCAGGTCGGCTTTGTGCCAGGAGTTGGAACCGTTCGGCCAGCAGGTGGCCACGTGGCCGGGCATCAGGTCTGCGGCGGCATCGGCAGCTTTCTCGCCTTCGCACAGAACCACCGGTGCGTCAGCGCGTTGAACGAGTTCATCAAGGCGCAGCAGTGGACGCGGATCGGGCAGACCCTGCCAGCGCCATTGCGTGGTTTGGCCATCGGTTCGCTGACACCATGTCAGCGGTGCAAAGACCTTCTTCGGTTTGCCGTCCTCGTCAGGTGCGAGGTCGAAGCGGTAGAGCGCCATAAGCGGCTGGCCCCGAGCATCGCGGTAGATCCACACCTTGGACGGCACGCCGTGTTGCCTATGCTTGGCCGGGCACTTGTTCATGGCCTCGGCCGGGATCGGCTGAATGGCACTCCACTCAGGCGCTTTTGCCTTGGCAGGCGCTGGCTTCGCGTTGACGGCGCCGGGCGATACGTTGAGCAGGTCTGCCAGTTTATTGCAGGCTTCGACGTCCGTGCCGCCGTCCAGATAGCGAACCAGATCGATCAGGTCGCCGCCCTTGTCGCCGGTGGCAAAGTCGGACCAAGTGCCTTTGCTCAAACTGATCTTGAGTGATCCGGCGCGCTTATCGCTGCGGGTTGGGTTCGGAGCGGTGTATTCCTTGCCACCGTCGACGCGCTTGCCGTTGGGCAGCCAGTGGGTGAGCACCCGGTCTATGTTGTGCAGCGCAGCACCTTTGACCTGGGCGAACGTGGGGCGGCGTCCATTGGAAGTTGAGGCTTTCATACGCTACCGCCTTGGGCCAGTTGCAACCCGCTGGTGACGTCATCAATGATGGCTTTAGCCATCTCGCTCAAATAATGCGAAGCCCAGACCATCGCCTCGTTGTCATTGCCCATGCCGCTCAAGAGCGTGAGCTTGTTGACACAATCCATCAGCAGAGACGCTTGTTCGAACGCTTCTTCACACGAAATGCCGGCGTTGATACGGAATAGCGGTTGGTTTCGAGCGTTGCATTTGGCAAAGGTGGCGCCGCCCACCGTGTTGATCAAAAGAGAAGTGTTCATCGGGCGCCTCCACTCATCGGTGGCCGAGTGGAGTTGTCGGCGTGTGCGGCCAAGGTGCGGATCAGACCCAATGTCCCGCGAACGTCCCAGAGCGCTGCGGCGATGACATGGTTGGCCAGACGGGGGCCATCGCACTCGAACTGATCTTCAAGCAGCAAAAGCACGGAGTTGGCCCGATCCAAGGCACAGGTGATAGCGTCAATTGGCACACCGGCTTCGGCACTTTTTGGAACGCAAAGCAGATCTTCGGGCAGGGAGAAGCTTAGGGCGTGGTTCATTGAGCACCGCCTGCGGTTTCGAGTGCGCGGGCTTTGGCCATGTGGCTGTTGTAGCGGGAGAGACGTGTAGCGAGGCTGGAGTTGGCGTGTAAAGCTGCGAGAGCCATTGCACGGTGTGCAGCGGCGCGAATTTTGGACGGATTGAGATTGGTCATTTGGCAAAGCTCCTATTGTTGAGGAGCTGCCACACTTCGTCGCCAAACGAATTAGGGTGGCAGCTGTGCGCAGGTTGGCGAACCGGGACAATAGGAACCCGGCAGACCCGAGGGTCTCCCACGCACAGCCACCATAAAACGGAGATGCGGGCACAAAAAAAGCGCCTGCAATCGTAATGGGGGCGCCTGTGCGCCTATTGTTACTCGGGTCGCCAAACCCGTTCGCTGATTTTGCAGCGACGGCAAAAGAGTAACGTCCGTTTTTAGAAAGTGCAACTGCGTTGACGGCTTGCGGATTTTTCTGGAGCGGCATAAATTGTTCGTGCATGTAGATTTACCTCAACGCCTCCGGATCGCCTCCGGAGGCGTTTTCATTTCAGGCATGGGCTTCCCAGCGCAGGGAAAGGAGGGGCAGGAAGCCACCGCTGAGCATGGAGCGGGCGTCTTCGTAGGCTTGCGTTTGCTGGCCTTCGTCGGCGATCACTGCTCCGATTTTTTCGCAGTGTAGGGAGAGGGCGCACCAGGTGCCGTCGGCCCAGCTGAGCACGCTGACCACGCGACCTTGCTTGTCCTGCTGGCTGCGGTAGCGCTCGAGGTGCTGCATGAGGCGGGGCGAAAAGCCAATTCGGCGCAGCACCGAAAACGGATGCATCAAAGCGTTATCAGCGATCCTCCGGCTCATGCTGCCTCCTGCGCGAAGGCAAACAGCGGCGGTGGTGTTTCGCCTTTGAGCCAAGCCAAGATCTTGCTGTCTTCGGCGCAACGTCGGCGGTATTCGATGGCCATCACATCGCGACGCTGTGCAAGGCATTCATCCACGTACTCGGTCAGATCCGAGGTCAAACGCATGCTTTTGTGAAGACTCTCTGTAGCGGTCTTTTCCACGGCGAGATCCTCATCCGTGATGTGTTGCCATACCGCCGGATCGTTCGCGTACCCAGCCGATTGATCCACCAGCCAGTAGGTGACCCAGTCGGTCATGCCTCGCGTTTTCAGTGAAGCGAGGCGGCTTTGGCTCATCGCGAAATGGCCGGTGCCGTGGACGCTTGAAAACTCTCTGCGCACCGCATTTTTGCGGATCAGTTCTGGCAGCTCCCAAGGGTTGGCTTTGAGTGGAAGCACGAGACCGTCAGGGGTGAAAAAGAACGCTTCCTGCTCTTCGCCGTTCCAGCTCACGCCCGCGATGGTGCGATGACGCCAGTTGATCGCGCCGGGCTGATAGAGGCGGAATCCGATGCTGTACGAGTCGAGAAACGGTCCGTTGAATGGGCAGTAGTTGCGCTTCATGCTGCCACCAGATCACGGGCGGCGATACGCGCTCGTGTCCACGCCTGTACCTCTCCCAATACCCATGCAACTGGAGCACTTCGGGCGTTGCTGTTACTCAGCTTCACTGGCAGCGGGAATCCGCTCTCAGGTTGGCGCATGAGCTTGTAGATGGTCGGGCGTGCGAGCCCTACGATTGAGATGACCTCCGGCATACGAATGAGCGTCGTAGCGGGGTCGTGCGAGGCGATGGTTTTTAGTTGAGTAGTCATAGCGATCTAAACCTGTGTGAATAGAGACAACAGGTCATACGCTACGGAGGGGAGAGGGAACGGACTGTGTCTGTTCCCTTTTTTATTTCAAGGGTCTGAGGCCTAGGGCGGTCAAATGCTCTCGAATGGTTTTTTTTGTGCCATGTACTGTTTGATCGAAAAGAAGGTTGGTTAGCTCCGCATCGCTGAGGCTTCGCTTCTCAATCTTGCGTCCATCAATAATCGTTTCTGCGGCAGCCTTGATTTTTGACCGTCGATCCATGGCTTCCGTTTGTATTTTTGAGCTGGGGTCTAGGTTGCCTTTACCTGCTTCTTGGCCACGCCTCGTTGCTTTCGCTGAGAAAGCTTCGTCGAGTATTCGGTGCATTAGACTTGATGTGTTGAAACCATTTTTGGATACATCCATGTGCTCCACTTGTTGATAAAAATTTGCCATTAACAGCGTCTGATTAGCCTCTCCCATAAAAACAGCGAATTGCTCTCGTGCTTGAATTTCAAGTCCGCTACGTCGGTATCGTTCTTTCTCGATGAGGGCGAGGTAATGGCGCGGCGATTCATTTCTCAGTTGCTCTATCAGGTCGGCATCGATGTCGTAAGTCGCAAGCTCAAGCTCGAATAGCCAATTCGCGAGGACCTCCACTGCTTGGGTACCGAGCACTAGGGCAAAGGCCGCGACCAGTTGCGAGTCCGTCGCTTGATGATTGAAGCCTGGGAGGTGTCGAATGACATTTGGCAATGAGCCGGCTTCCGTAGCACTAGCATGGTCATCGATTACGTCACGGAGTCGAAACAAGGTTCCTGTGACGCGCTCGGCACACAGCGCGTAGGCGCCATCTTCAAGCCAGAATGAAGTGGCGGCGTTGATAAGATCGAATGCTTGTCGAAAATAGTCGGTGAACTGCGGGTATAGCGCTAACTCTAGAACTGCAGTTTCGATATCGTCCATGTCCCTAATCAGGCATTCGACGTCGACTCCTGCAATTTCCAGCTCCGCTAATTCAGCGTCCAGTTCAATATCCATTCTGGCTCCCCCGTCGCCCCGAAAGCGGTGTGTTGTCGCAGCGGCGCACGTCATATGGAGAAGCCGCCAGCGGGACTGAAGGGGATTGAACCCTGTTACACGACTCAGTGATGTTACACATAGAAGGGGTCAGTATTGTGCTGCGTGTAACTAGAAAATAATTCAATAAAAACAGTTGGTTAACGTTATTTGTTACACCTGTAACACGCGTTACACTGGTTTTGCAGTGGGTGCTAGGAAGGGAAGTCATATTGCCTTTCCAAACTGGCCTTGCACCACATTGCCCACTGCAAGTCCATCAAGATGATCGGCATACCACTGCATCATCGTTACGCGCTGCTCTAAGTATTGAGCTTTGTTATAGACCCCTGAAATACCTTCTTCCTTGTGTGCTAGCTGCGCTTCAACATGCTCCTTCGGCCAGCCATGTTCTCGAAGTAACGTGCTCGCTGTGTGTCGAGTACCATGCCCAACGAGGCGACCTTTGTAGCCGATGGTCGCGAAGACTTTGTTTATAGTGTTTTCACTGATGGTCGGGTTCTTGGCTCCTACTCCGGGGAAAAGCCAGCGACTCCGTCCTGTTAGGCAGTGCAGTTCCTTAAGGGCAGTAACAGCTTGGTGGGGCAAAGGGCACACAAAATCCCGACGCATCTTCATCTTGGCGGCAGGCGTAGTCCACATGGCTTTCTCAAGGTCGAACTCCTTCCATTCAGCTAAGCGAACCATGCCCGGTCTAGATGCGGTCCAGATACAGAGCCATGCAGCAGTTCGGGCCGTCAGCCTGCTGGGAGTGTTTTTGAGTGCTTGGAGGAATTCTGCCAACTCAGGCTCAAGCAAATGAGGATGCTGCTGAGTCTTCGGGGCTTGAGCGGCAATATCTCGTAGGCGACTGCCCGGATCGTTTTCCGTGAGGCCCAAACCGATGGCTCGCCCGAATATCTGATTGATCCAAGTGCGACATTTTTCCGCCACGTTGTGTGCATCCCGGGCTTCGATGGATGCTTGGAGTTCCGCGCAGTCGGTACGGGTGATTTCGTCTAGAGGCTTATCTCCCAGTGCCGGGAGTATGTCTTTGTCGAGGTAGGTGCGGATTTTGTTGAGAGTGGAGGGTGCGAGACCCTTTTCCTCTTTTGCCTTCAGCCAGGCTTCAGCGGCAGCTCGAAAGGTTCGGGTCTTGGCCGCATCGATAGCAGCTTTCGCAGATCGCTTTTGTTCGAGGGGATCGGCGCCACTACTCACTACTTTGCGTAGATCAGCAGCTTTGTCCCGTGCCAACGCACCACTTACTTCCGGGTAACCCCCGAGCCCCATCCAAGCCCAATTGCCCGCCGGACGTTTGTAGCGGAGCTGCCAGGATTTACCACCATCAGGTTTGACCCTGAAGTAGAGGCCGTTTCCGTCCAGCTCCCGGTATTCCTTTGATTCCGGCTCCAATCCCGCAAGTGTCGTGTCAGCGAGAGGGCGGCGCTTGATGTCTGCGCGCTTCATCCTTGTATCCCAAAGTTCGGTATTTTTCTCAGGATACAAGCAGGGATACAGGGATACAACGGATAAGGGGAGACAGGGGTAGACAGACAGGCACAAAAAAACCGGCCAAGTGGCCGGTTTCTCTGGGTCTGAGAGGCTGGTAGAGACTCTCAGATACTGCTATGTGGTGCCCCGAGGGAGACTCGAACTCCCACTCCTTTCGAAAACGGATTTTGAATCCGCCGCGTCTACCAATTCCGCCATCAGGGCTCAATGGCGGCGAAGTATAGAGATGAGATAACCGTTGGTCAATCAGGTACATGGAGAATTTTTGATATTTCCGCTAGACTTCCCGGCCCTGCTAGACGAACCCCATCATGCGCGTTGCTGACTTTACTTTTGAGCTCCCTGATTCGCTGATTGCTCGCCATCCTTTGGCTGAGCGTCGCGGTAGTCGCCTGTTGACCCTGGACGGGGTCAGCGGCGCCCTGGCACACCGTCAATTCACTGATTTGCTTGAGCATTTGCGCCCGGGCGATTTGATGGTGTTCAACAATACCCGGGTGATTCCGGCGCGCCTGTTTGGCCAGAAGGCTTCCGGCGGCAAGCTGGAAATCCTGGTGGAGCGGGTGCTCGACAGTCATCGCGTGCTGGCGCATGTGCGTTCCAGCAAGTCGCCGAAGCCGGGTTCGAAGATCCTGATCGACGGCGGTGGTGAAGCCGAGATGCTGGCGCGTCACGATGCGTTGTTCGAGCTGGGGTTTGCCGAAGAGGTGTTGCCGCTGCTCGACCGTGTCGGGCACATGCCGTTGCCTCCTTATATAGACCGCCCGGATGAAGGCTCGGACCGCGAGCGTTACCAGACGGTGTACGCCGAGCGTTTGGGCGCGGTAGCGGCGCCGACGGCGGGGCTGCATTTCGATCAGCCGCTGATGGAGGCGATTGCCGCCAAGGGCATCGAGACTGCGTTCGTGACCTTGCACGTCGGCGCGGGCACCTTTCAGCCGGTGCGCGTGGAGAAGATCGAAGATCACCACATGCACAGCGAGTGGCTGGAAGTCGGCCAGGACGTGGTCGATGCCGTTGCGGCCTGCCGCGCTCGCGGTGGTCGCGTGGTGGCTGTGGGGACCACCAGCGTGCGTTCTCTGGAAAGTGCCGCGCGCGATGGCGTGCTCAAGCCGTTCAGTGGCGATACCGACATCTTTATCTACCCGGGTCGGCCGTTTCATGTGGTCGATGCCCTGGTTACCAACTTTCATTTGCCCGAGTCCACGCTGTTGATGCTGGTTTCGGCGTTCGCCGGTTATCCCGAGACCATGGCCGCCTATAAAGCCGCCGTCGACAACGAATACCGCTTTTTCAGCTACGGTGATGCGATGTTTATCACCCGTAATCCCGCACCACGTGGCCCAGAGGAAACAGAATGAGTCGCACCAGTCGCATGTCTTTTGAGCTCCTTGCCACAGACGGCAAGGCTCGTCGCGGTCGTTTGACCTTCCCGCGCGGTACCGTCGAGACCCCGGCCTTCATGCCGGTGGGCACCTACGGCACGGTCAAGGGCATGTTGCCGCGGGATATCACCGCCACTGGCGCGGAAATCATTCTGGGCAACACCTTCCACTTGTGGCTGCGTCCTGGCACCGAAGTGATCAAGAAGCACGGCGACCTGCACGATTTCATGCAATGGAAAGGCCCGATTCTTACAGATTCCGGCGGTTTCCAGGTGTTCAGCCTGGGCGCGATGCGCAAGATCAAGGAGGAGGGCGTGACCTTCGCTTCTCCGGTCGACGGCGCCAAAGTGTTCATGGGCCCGGAAGAGTCGATGCAGGTCCAGCGCGATCTGGGCTCGGACATCGTGATGATTTTCGACGAATGCACCCCGTACCCGGCCGATGAAGACGTCGCTCGCGTCTCGATGGAGCTGTCGTTGCGTTGGGCCCAGCGTTCGAAAAACGCCCATGGCGATAACACGGCGGCGCTGTTTGGCATCGTTCAGGGCGGTATGCACCAGGATTTGCGCATGCGCTCCCTGGAAGGCCTCGACAAGATCGGCTTCGATGGCCTGGCCATTGGCGGTCTGTCGGTGGGCGAGCCC
Source organism: Pseudomonas sp. GM102 (assembly GCF_000282555.1). Classification (NCBI taxonomy): domain Bacteria; kingdom Pseudomonadati; phylum Pseudomonadota; class Gammaproteobacteria; order Pseudomonadales; family Pseudomonadaceae; genus Pseudomonas; species Pseudomonas sp. GM102. The sequence continues at coordinate 34,595 of NZ_AKJB01000083.1, forward strand.
AAGCACGAGATGATCAAGGTGCTGGATTACCTGCCGGGCCAGATGCCGGCTGACAAACCTCGTTACCTTATGGGCGTTGGCAAACCGGAAGATCTGGTTGAGGGTGTGCGCCGCGGTGTGGACATGTTCGATTGCGTGATGCCAACCCGTAATGCCCGCAATGGGCATCTGTTCATTGATACAGGCGTGCTGAAGATCCGTAACGCGTTCCATCGCCATGATGATTCGCCGCTGGATCCGACCTGCGATTGCTATACCTGCCAGAACTTCTCCCGTGCTTATCTGCACCATCTGGACAAGTGCGGCGAAATGCTGGGTAGCATGTTGAATACCATCCACAATTTGCGCCATTACCAGGTGCTTATGGCTGGTTTGCGCGAGGCTATTCAACAGGGTACATTGGCCGCCTTTGTCGATGCCTTCTACGCCAAGCGCGGGTTACCTGTTCCGCCTTTGGACTGAGTTTTCTGACCCCAAGATTCAACATTTGCAACTGGAGTGCTAAATGAGCTTTTTTATCTCTAATGCCATGGCTGACGCCGCTGCACCTGCTGCTGGCCCAATGGGCGGCGGCTTCGAGTGGATTTTCCTGGTCGGTTTCCTGGTCATCTTCTACCTGATGATCTGGCGTCCACAGGCCAAACGCGCCAAAGAGCAGAAAACCCTGCTGGGCAGCCTGCAAAAAGGTGACGAAGTTGTGACTACCGGTGGTATCGCCGGCAAGATCACCAAAGTGTCCGACGACTTCGTTGTCCTGGAAGTCTCCGACACCGTCGAAATGAAATTCCAGAAAGGCGCCATCGCCGCCACGCTGCCAAAAGGCACGCTCAAAGCGATCTAAGTTCCAACTTCTACTCAATCGACGGGGCGCGCAAGGCGCCCCGCGTCATAAGCGGGCGGCGTGATGCTGAACAAATACCCTCTGTGGAAATACATTCTGATCCTGGCGGTGCTGGCGATCGGTCTGATTTATTCCGCTCCCAATCTATACCCTGATGACCCGGCCATTCAGGTCAGCGGTGCAAGCACTGCGCTGCAGGTTACTCAGGCTGATCTGGATCGTGTGAGCACCGCGCTCAAGGATTCCGGGATCAACGTCAAGGCGGCCACCCTGGCTGCGGGCGGCAAGGGCGGTCTGATCCGTCTGACCAAGGCTGAAGATCAGCTGCCAGCCAAAGACGTCGTACGCAAGGCATTGGGTGATGACTACGTCGTTGCACTGAACCTGGCACAAACCACCCCGCAATGGCTGCGCAGCCTTGGCGCGCACCCGATGAAGCTGGGTCTGGACTTGTCCGGTGGTGTGCACTTCCTGCTGGAAGTGGACATGGACAAAGCCCTCGATGCACGCCTGAAAGTCTACGAAGGCGACGTCAAGAGCCTGTTGCGTAAAGAGCGTCTGCGCTATCGCAGCCTGCCGCAACTGGGCGGTGCCATTCAGCTGGGCTTCACTGATGAAGCCGCCCGTGAAGAGGCGCGTGCGCTGATTCGCAAGAACTTCAACGATTTCGATATTGTTCCGGCCGACCTCAATGGCCAACCGGTACTGCGTCTGGCGATGACCCCGGCCAAGCTGGCGGAAATCCGCGAATACTCCATCAAGCAGAACTTGACCACGGTACGTAACCGCGTCAACGAGCTGGGTGTTGCCGAACCTATCGTTCAGCGCCAAGGCGCCAACCGCATCGTGGTTGAGCTGCCGGGCGTACAAGACACTGCAGAAGCCAAGCGTATCCTCGGCAAGACGGCCAACCTTGAGTTCCGTCTGGCGGCTGAGCCTGGCGCTTCGAAAGCCACTTCCGAGTCGTTCGAGTTCCGGGAAGGCAATCGTCCTGCGGCGCTGATCGAGCGTGGCTTGATCATCACCGGTGACCAGGTGACTGACGCCAAGGCTGGCTTCGGCGAGCAAGGCACGCCAGAAGTGAACATCCGTCTGGATGGCCACGGTGGCGAGCTGATGAGTCGTGCGACGCGTAACAACGTCGGTCGCAGTATGGCGGTGATCTTCATCGAACAACGTCCTGTCACCACTTACACCAAGCAAGTGGTCAACGGCGTCGAGAAAGACGTACCGGTTCAGACGTTTAAAGAAGAGAAGAAGATCATCAGCCTGGCGACCATCCAGTCGCCGCTGGGTGCCCAGTTCCGCATCACTGGCCTGAACGGCCAGGGCGAATCGTCCGAACTGGCGCTGCTGCTGCGTGCCGGTGGTCTGGCGGCACCGATGTACTTCGCTGAAGAACGTACCATCGGCCCAAGCCTGGGTGCCGACAACATCACCAAAGGTATTGATGCATCGCTGTGGGGCATGCTGTTTGTCTCGCTGTTCATCATGGCCATCTACCGCTTCTTCGGCCTCATCGCCACCGTTGCGCTGACGGTGAACATGGTGATGCTGCTGGCCTTGATGTCGCTGCTGGGTGCAACGCTGACCCTGCCAGGTATCGCCGGTATCGTGTTGACCATGGGTATGGCGGTCGACGCCAACGTACTGATCTTCTCGCGGATACGTGAAGAGATCGCGGCCGGCATGACCGTGCAGCGGGCAATCAACGAAGGCTTCGGCCGGGCATTTACCGCGATTCTCGACGCCAACCTGACAACCTTGTTGGTCGGCGGGATTCTCTTTGCCATGGGCACCGGCCCGGTCAAGGGTTTCGCAGTGACCATGTCCCTCGGGATCTTTACCTCGATGTTCACGGCCATCATGGTGACCCGCGCGATGGTCAACCTGATCTTCGGCGGTCGTGACTTCAAGAAGTTGTGGATTTAAGGGGCTGCCATGTTACGTACAATCAACTTCATGGGCGTTCGCAACGTTGCGTTCGGCGTCACATTGTTCCTTACGGTCCTGGCTCTGTTCAGCGTCGCCACCAAGGGCATGAACTGGGGGCTGGACTTCACCGGCGGTACGCTCATCGAGCTGACCTACGAGCGTCCGGCCGACGTCACCAAGGTGCGTGAGCAGCTGGTGACGTCGGGTTATCACGAGGCGATCGTACAGAGCTTCGGTGCGACTACCGATTTGCTGGTGCGTATGCCAGGTGAAGACCCGCAGCTGGGTCACCAGGTGGCCGAGGCCTTGCAGAAGCTCGGTGGCGACAACCCTGCGGTGGTCAAGCGCGTCGAATTCGTCGGCCCTCAGGTCGGTGAAGAGCTGCGCGACCAGGGCGGCCTCGGCATGCTGATGGCGCTGGGCGGCATTCTGATCTACCTGGCTTTCCGCTTTCAGTGGAAGTTTGCAGTCGGTGCGATCGTTTCGCTGATCCACGACGTGATCGTGACCATCGGTATCCTGTCGTTCTTCCAGATCACCTTCGACCTGACGGTACTGGCGGCGGTGCTGGCGATCATCGGTTACTCGCTCAACGACACCATCGTGGTATTCGACCGGGTTCGTGAGAACTTCCGGGTACTGCGCAAGGCCAGCCTGATCGAGAACATCAACATATCGACCACGCAAACCCTGCTGCGGACCATGGCGACGTCGATCTCCACGTTGTTGGCGATCGCGGCCTTGTTGTTCTTCGGTGGCGACAACCTGTTCGGCTTCTCCATCGCCCTGTTCATCGGTGTTCTGGCGGGTACTTACTCGTCGATCTATATCGCGAACGTGGTGCTGATCTGGCTGAACCTGAGCAGCGAGGACCTGATTCCTGCTGCAGTGGCCGAGACGGAAGTCGACGACCGTCCATAACGGTTATCGCTTTTCCAGCTGTAGGCCGAGAAGGCGCGAGTGTTGAACTCGCGCCTTTTTTTATGCTCCAAGGCTGGGAGAAGCGGGTTTGTCCCGTCTGTGATGGTCAGGAGGTTCATGTGAACAAGTCGTTGCTGGTTGGTGCGGTATTGGGTGCTGTCGGTGTCACCGCCGGGGGTGCTGTTGCCACCTACAAGCTGGTTAAAAGCGGCCCTGAGTATGCGCAAGTGCTGGCCGTTGAACCGGTCAAGACACAAATCAAGACTCCACGTGAAGTGTGCAAGGACGTTACGGTTACCCGGCAAGCGCCGGTAAAAGATCAACACCAGATCGCCGGTACGGTGGTCGGCGCGCTGGCGGGTGGCCTGTTGGGCAACCAGATCGGCGGCGGTACAGGTAAGAAAATCGCCACAGTGGCCGGTGCGGTCGGCGGTGGTTATGCGGGCAACAAGGTGCAGGAAGGCATGCAGGAGCGTGATACCTACACCACCACTCAAACCCGCTGTAACACCGTGAATGACATCAGCGACAAGGTTGTGGGCTACGACGTTCGTTATTCGCTGGATGGCAAGGAAGGCAAAGTGCGGATGGATCGCGATCCGGGCAATCAGATTCCGGTCGACAAGGAGGGTAAATTGATCCTGTCGCAGAACGAGCCGACTCAGTAAATAGCTGAAATTCAGATTCAAAAAGAAGCACCCTGCGGGGTGCTTCTTTTTGTGTTCGGAATACTGGTTTGAAATCACCACAAGACCCTGTGGGGGCGGGCTTGCCCGCGATGGCGAAGTGTCAGTCCCCATTAATGGTGCGGGTGATGACGCCATCGCGGTGCAAGCCCGCTCCCACAGGGATATGTGGTGACTGAAGGGTGGATTTCAGGCATAAAAAAGCACCCCGCGGGGTGCTTTTTTTGTGGCTGCTCGCTTAGCGTTTCAGCGAGGCCGGCAGGTGCGGCTGGATGGCCGTTAGTACTGCTTTGAAGCATTTGGTGTTACCGGCAACAACGTGGCCTTTCTCAAGGAAGTCGTGGCCGCCGGTGAAGTCGCTCACCAAACCGCCGGCTTCCTGGATCAGCAGGGCGCCTGCCGCCATGTCCCACTCGGACAGACCCGACTCCCAGAATGCGTCGAAACGGCCGGCGGCCACGTAGGCCAGGTCCAGGCTCGCCGAGCCGGCACGACGGATGCCGGCGGTCTGGCCAACCAGGGCGCGGAACATGCCCAGGTAGTTGTCGAGGTTGTCCATCTGGTCGTCACGGAACGGGAAGCCGGTACCCAGCAGGGCGCCGTCCAGGCTGGTGCGACCGCTGACGCGCAGACGACGACCGTTCAGTTGAGCGCCGCGACCACGGCTGGCGGTGAATTCTTCCTGGCGAACCGGGTCCAGAACAACAGCGTGCTCCAGGCGACCGCGGTATTTGCAGGCAATGCTGACAGCGAAGTGAGGAATGCCGCGCAGGAAGTTGGTGGTGCCGTCCAGCGGATCGATGATCCACAGGTACTCTTCGCCTTCGATGCCGTTACCGGCGTGCATGCCGGTTTCTTCACCCATGATCGAGTGATTAGGGTAAGCCTTGCGCAGCGCATCGATGATTTTCTGTTCGGCGGCGCGATCCACCTCGGATACGTAATCCTTGGCGTCTTTTTCGTCGACCTTGATGGTATCCAGGCGCTCGATGGAGCGGAAAATCAATTCACTGGCGCTGCGGGCGGCGCGCAGCGCGATATTCAGCATGGGCTGCATGGATGTGTCACCTAAGGTTGTTAAAGAAAGCCGGGCATTCTATCAGAACTTTTCTACAGGTGAAGGTCGGTGTTCGCTTTCATAGCTTAACGGTAGGTTGAGCTGTAAGATTCTGCTCCCCATTAAAGTGTTCGAGAGCGCCTCCCTTGCTGCAAAACATTCGTGTCGTCCTGGTCAATACCAGTCACCCCGGAAACATCGGCGGGGCTGCGCGTGCCATGAAGAACATGGGCCTGTCGCGGCTGGTGCTGGTCGAACCGCGGTTGTTCCCGCACCACGAGGCCGATGCGCGTGCGTCCGGCGCTGGTGACATCCTTGAAAATGCTCAAGTCGTCGCCACTTTGGAAGATGCCTTGGTCGGTTGCAATCTGGTGCTCGGTACCAGTGCTCGTGATCGTCGCATTCCCTGGCCATTGCTCGATCCCCGCGAATGCGGTGTGAAGGTTGTCGAGGAGGCGGGGCAGGGTGCCGAGATCGCATTGGTGTTCGGTCGTGAAGATTCCGGCCTGACCAATGAAGAGCTGCAACGATGTCATTATCACGTGCACATCCCATCAGACCCTGAGTTCAGTTCGCTGAACCTTGGGGCGGCGGTGCAGGTGTTGAGCTATGAAGTGCGTATGTCCTGGCTGGCGGCTGCAGGTCAGCCGAGCAAGGTCGAGAAGGAAGAAGTCGCGTCCACCAAGAGTGGTGAGCTGGCGACCATGGATGAGCTGGAGCGATTCTATGAACACCTGGAGCAAACGCTGGTGGCCATCGAATTCCTCGACCCGGAAAAGCCACGGCACTTGATGGCGCGTCTGCGCCGGTTGTACGGACGCAGCTCGGTCAGCCGGGCGGAAATGAATATATTGCGTGGCATCCTCACGGAAACCCAGAAAGCGGCCCGTGGCGAGCTTCTAAAGCGGAAGGATTAATGATGTTCGAGCGTTTGCGTGAAGATATCCAAAGTGTTTTCCATCGTGACCCGGCGGCGCGTAATGCTTTTGAGGTTCTGACATGCTACCCGGGCATGCACGCCATCTGGATCCATCGCCTGTCGTCAGCGTTGTGGGGTATGGGCTGGAAATGGCTGGCGCGGCTGGTGTCGAACTTCGGCCGCTGGTTGACCGGTATCGAGATTCATCCGGGTGCCAAGGTCGGTCGTCGCTTCTTTATCGACCATGGCATGGGTATCGTTATCGGTGAAACCGCCGAAATCGGCAACGACGTCACCCTGTATCAGGGCGTGACCCTTGGCGGCACCAGTTGGAACAAAGGCAAGCGTCACCCGACTCTGGAAGATGGCGTAGTGGTCGGGGCGGGCGCCAAGGTGCTCGGCCCGTTTACGGTGGGTGCCGGGGCTAAGGTGGGTTCCAATGCCGTGGTCACCAAGGCGGTTCCGCCCGGGGCGACAGTGGTGGGGATTCCGGGGCGGATCATCGTCAAGTCCGATGAAGAACAGGACGCCAAGCGCAAGGCCATGGCCGAGAAGATCGGATTCGATGCCTACGGTGTCGGCGAAGACATGCCGGACCCGGTGGCTCGAGCCATTAACCAGTTGCTCGATCATCTGCAGGCTGTAGATGGTCGACTTGAAGGGATGTGCGGGGCGCTGAAGGATCTGGGTAGCAATTACTGTGCGAAAGATCTGCCTGAACTGCGCGAAGAAGACTTTGCCTGTGTGAAGGACAAGGATCAGAGTCAGGCCAGCTAACACCGAGTCAAATTCTTCGTGGGCAAGCCTCGCTCCTACATGAGTTACGCCACCCCCTGTAGGAGCGAGGCTTGCCCGCGAAGAGCGATAACGCGCAATTGCTGGCTGTACGCCGCCAGCCTTTGCTATGATGCGCGCGCTCTTTTGCGGGTAAACCTGACTAAAGTACTAGGTCTTATAGTTGACTTAAATACTCGGGAATTGCATACTCGCCCCATTCCGAATTCCGTGGTAATTGTCCATGCGACTGACTACAAAAGGCCGATACGCCGTGACCGCCATGCTTGACCTGGCGTTGCACGCGCAGCACGGGCCGGTGTCCCTGGCCGATATCTCCGAGCGCCAAGGCATCTCCCTGTCCTACCTCGAGCAGCTTTTTGCCAAATTGCGCCGCAGCAATCTGGTGTCCAGTGTTCGCGGTCCAGGCGGTGGTTACCAGCTGTCCCGCGACATGCAGGGCATCCAGGTCGCCCAGGTGATCGATGCGGTCAACGAATCGGTCGATGCAACCAAATGCCAGGGCCAGGGTGATTGCCATCAAGGCGACACCTGTCTGACCCACCACTTGTGGTGCGATCTGAGCCTGCAGATTCACGAATTTCTGAGCGGTATCAGCTTGGCTGACCTTGTAACTCGCCGTGAGGTGCAAGAAGTAGCCCAGCGTCAGGACCAGCGTCGTTGCAACAGCAAGGCGCCACGCCTGGACAAGATTGAAGCGTCCGCCGTCGAATGACAGCCAAAGAGCTAGCGGCACGCCAGCCAGCCTGATTTAGGAGATAGTCCATGAAATTGCCGATTTACCTTGATTACTCTGCGACGACCCCGGTTGATCCACGTGTCGCGCAAAAGATGAGTGAATGCCTGCTGGTCGACGGAAACTTCGGTAACCCGGCGTCCCGTTCCCACGTGTTCGGCTGGAAAGCTGAAGAGTCCGTCGAGAACGCTCGTCGTCAGGTCGCTGACCTGGTTAACGCCGACCCGCGTGAAATCGTCTGGACCTCCGGTGCCACCGAGTCCGACAACCTGGCAATCAAGGGTGCGGCGCATTTCTACTCCACCAAAGGCAAGCACCTGATCACCACCAAGATTGAGCACAAGGCTGTCCTCGACACCATGCGCCAACTGGAGCGTGAAGGTTTCGAAGTCACCTACCTCGACCCTCGCGATGATGGTCTGGTGACTCCAGAGATGGTCGAAGCGGCCCTGCGCGACGACACCATCCTGGTCTCGGTCATGCACGTGAACAACGAAATCGGCACCATCAACGATATCGCCGCCATCGGCGAACTGTGCCGCTCCAAGGGCATTCTGTTCCACGTCGACGCGGCTCAGTCCACCGGCAAGGTCGAGATCGACCTGTCGAAGCTGAAAGTCGACATGATGTCGTTCTCTGCCCACAAAACCTACGGCCCTAAAGGCATTGGCGCGCTGTACGTCAGCCGCAAGCCGCGTGTTCGCATCGAAGCGACCATGCATGGCGGCGGTCACGAGCGCGGCATGCGTTCCGGCACCCTGGCGACCCACCAGATCGTCGGCATGGGCGAAGCTTTCCGCGTGGCCAAGGAAGACATGGCTGCCGAGAACGTACGCATCAAAGCCCTGAGCGACCGCTTCTTCAAGCAGGTCGAAGGCCTGGAAGAGCTGTACGTCAATGGCAGCATGACCGCCCGCGTACCGCACAACCTGAACCTGAGCTTCAACTACGTTGAAGGCGAGTCGCTGATCATGGCGCTCAAGGATCTGGCGGTTTCCTCCGGTTCGGCCTGCACCTCGGCATCGCTTGAGCCTTCGTATGTACTGCGCGCCCTGGGCCGCAACGACGAACTGGCACACAGCTCGATTCGCTTCACCTTCGGCCGTTTCACCACCGAAGAAGAAATCGACTACGCCGCGCAGAAAGTCTGCGAGGCCGTTACCAAGCTGCGCACTCTCTCGCCGCTGTGGGACATGTACAAAGATGGCGTCGACATTTCGAAAATCGAGTGGGCGGCGCACTGATATTCAAGTCGCCGCAACCAGGCCCTGCCAATCCACGATTTGCAGGGCTTCAAGAGCGACTCCTGATGAGTGAGGATTAAGAATCATGGCTTACAGCGAAAAGGTCATCGACCACTACGAGAACCCGCGCAACGTCGGCAAGATGGACGCGGAAGATCCTGATGTCGGCACCGGCATGGTCGGCGCTCCGGCGTGCGGCGACGTGATGCGCTTGCAAATCAAGGTCAACGAACAAGGCATCATCGAAGACGCCAAGTTCAAGACCTACGGTTGCGGTTCGGCGATCGCCTCCAGCTCCCTGGCGACCGAGTGGATGAAAGGCAAGACTCTGGATGAAGCAGAGACCATCAAGAACACTCAGCTGGCCGAAGAACTGGCTCTGCCGCCAGTGAAAATTCACTGCTCCGTACTTGCTGAAGACGCTATCAAAGCGGCCGTTCGCGACTACAAGCAGAAGAAAGGCTTGATCTGACTTTCAAGATTTGGCGACGAGTAAGGAGTCACCGATGGCTATCAGCATGACAGAAGCGGCTGCTCAACACGTGCGACGCTCCCTCAACGGGCGCGGCAAAGGTGAAGGGATTCGTCTGGGTGTTCGCACCACAGGCTGTTCCGGCCTTGCCTACGTGCTGGAGTTTGTCGACGAGGTGGTTGCAGAGGATCAGGTGTTCGAAAGTCACGGCGAGAAAGTGATCATCGACCCGAAAAGCCTGGCCTACCTGGACGGCACCGAACTCGATTTCGTCAAGGAAGGGTTGAACGAAGGCTTCAAGTTCAACAATCCCAACGTGCGCGGTGAATGTGGCTGCGGCGAAAGCTTCAACATCTGAGGCTGCGCGTGGGTACTCCTTGTCATTTCGCTTTATTTGAGCTGAAACCGAGCTTCCGTCTGGATCTCGATCAGTTGGCCACGCGCTACCGTGAGTTGGCGCGCGGTGTTCATCCGGACCGCTTTGCTGACGCTTCCGAGCGTGAGCAGCGGCTGGCGCTCGAGCAATCCGCGAGCCTCAACGAGGCCTACCAGACGCTCAAAAGTCCCCCCAAACGCGCGCGATATTTGCTCGCCATGGGCGGTCGTGAGCTACCGCTGGAGGTCACGGTGCATGATCCGGAGTTTCTTCTGCAGCAGATGGAGTTGCGTGAAGAGCTCGAAGACCTGCAAGACAGCGCCGACCTGGCGGGTGTCGCAGTGTTCAAGCGTCGCTTGAAGAGCGCGCAGGATGAACTGAACGAAAGCTTCGCAGCCTGTTGGGATGATGCAGCGCAACGTGAACAGGCCGAACGCCTGATGCGGCGCATGCAGTTCCTCGACAAGCTCACCTACGAAGTGCGCCAGTTAGAAGAGCGCCTCGACGATTAACCCAGTGCCGCTCCGGTCGCACGCCTGATATACAGATAAGTCCTGATAACGATGGCCCTACTGCAGATCGCCGAACCCGGCCAAAGTCCTCAACCGCACCAGCGTCGTCTGGCTGTGGGGATCGACTTGGGCACTACCAATTCGCTGGTCGCTGCATTGCGCAGTGGTCTTTCCGAGCCTCTGGCCGACGCGCAAGGGCAGGTCATCCTGCCGTCTGCCGTGCGCTATCACGCCGATCGCGTCGAAGTCGGCGAGTCGGCTAAACTGGCCGCCGCGTCCGATCCTTTGAACACGGTGCTGTCGGTCAAGCGCCTGATGGGTCGTGGTCTGTCCGACGTCAAGCAATTGGGCGATCAGCTGCCGTACCGGTTTGTCGACGGCGAGTCGCACATGCCGTTCATCGACACCGTGCAAGGCCCGAAAAGCCCGGTCGAAGTCTCCGCCGATATCCTTAAAGTGCTGCGTCAGCGTGCTGAAGCGACCTTGGGTGGCGAATTGGTTGGCGCGGTGATCACCGTTCCAGCTTATTTCGATGATGCTCAGCGTCAAGCCACCAAGGATGCGGCCAAGCTGGCCGGTCTGAACGTGCTGCGTTTGCTCAATGAGCCAACCGCCGCCGCTGTCGCCTACGGTCTGGATCAGCACGCCGAAGGCTTGGTCGCGATTTATGACCTGGGCGGCGGTACGTTCGATATTTCGATTCTGCGCCTGACTGGCGGTGTGTTCGAGGTGCTGGCCACCGGCGGCGACAGCGCCCTGGGTGGCGATGACTTCGATCACGCTATTGCTGGCTGGATCATCGAGAGCGCCGGTCTGTCGGCCGACCTCGATCCGGGTACGCAACGTAATCTGCTGCAAACCGCGTGCGCAGCCAAAGAAGCCCTGACCAATTGCTCGTCCGTCGAAGTCGCTTATGGCGACTGGAAGGCCGAGATGACCCGTGAAGCCTTCAATGCGTTGATCGAGCCGATGGTCGCTCGCAGCCTGAAAGCCTGCCGTCGCGCGGTGCGTGATTCCGGCATCGAGCTGGAAGACGTTCACGCTGTGGTCATGGTTGGCGGCTCGACGCGCGTGCCTCGCGTCCGTGAAGCCGTTGCGCACGCCTTTGGTCGCGAACCGCTGACCGAAATCGATCCGGATCAAGTCGTCGCCATCGGTGCCGCGATCCAGGCCGATACCCTGGCCGGCAACAAACGTGATGGCGGCGAACTGCTGTTGCTCGACGTGATTCCGTTGTCCCTGGGGCTGGAAACCATGGGCGGCCTGATGGAGAAGGTGATTCCGCGCAACACCACCATCCCCGTCGCTCGGGCCCAGGACTTCACCACTTATAAAGATGGCCAGTCGGCCATGGCGATCCACGTATTGCAGGGCGAGCGTGAGTTGATCAGCGACTGCCGCTCCCTGGCGCGCTTCGAATTGCGCGGTATTCCGGCGATGGTGGCTGGCGCGGCGAAGATTCGCGTGACCTTCCAGGTCGACGCCGACGGTCTGCTCAGTGTCTCGGCCCGCGAATTGGGTTCGGGCGTCGAAGCCAGCATCCAGGTCAAACCGTCCTACGGCCTGACCGACGGCGAAATCGCCAAAATGCTCAAGGATTCGTTCCAGCACGCCAACGACGACAAGGTCGCCCGGGTGTTGCGTGAACAGCAAGTCGATGCCCAGCGCCTGATCGAGGCGGTGCAGGGCGCTCTGGAGGTTGACGGCGAACGCCTGCTCGACGCCGAAGAGCGCATGGTCATCGAATTGCAGATGCAGGAACTGACCGAATTGATGAAAGGCACCGATGGTTACGCTATCGAGCAGCAGACCAAGCGTCTGTCGCAAGTGACCGATGCCTTTGCTGCCCGCCGCCTGGACTCGACGGTGAAAGCCGCTCTGGCGGGGCGCAACCTGAATGAAATCGAGGATAACTGATGCCGCAGGTCATTTTTCTGCCACACGAGAAGTTCTGCCCGGAAGGCATGGTTGTAGAGGCTGAGCCCGGTATTTCCATTCTCGAACTGGCCCATGAACACCATATCGAGATGGAAAGCGCCTGTGGCGGCGTCTGCGCCTGCACTACCTGCCACTGCATCGTTCGCGAAGGTTTCGATTCGCTGGAAGAGGCTGATGAGCTGGAAGAAGACTTTCTTGATCGGGCATGGGGTCTGGAAGCGCAATCTCGTCTAGCCTGTCAGGCGATCGTCGGGACAGAAGACCTGACTATCGAAATTCCGAAATACTCGCTCAACCATGCAGCCGAAGCGCCGCACTGATTCAAGGAACCGACATGAGTCTGAAATGGGTTGATGTGCTTGAAATCGCGATCCAGCTGGCTGAATCCAGGCCGGAAGTGGATCCGCGTTATGTGAACTTTGTCGATCTGCACCAATGGGTGCTGGCATTGCCGGAGTTCAGTGATGATCCGACCCGCGGTGGCGAGAAGGTGCTTGAAGCCATTCAGGCCGCCTGGATCGAAGAAGCAGACTGATTCTGCACCGTACGCCGTTAGGCAATACCAAAGAACCCGCGTATAATTCGCGGGTTTAATTTTTCGCAAATTACCGTTTCTGGAGTTACACCATGGCTGTTCAACGTACTTTCTCCATCATCAAGCCTGACGCTGTTGCAAAAAACGTTATCGGCGAGATCACCACTCGTTTCGAAAAAGCTGGCCTGCGCGTTGTAGCTTCGAAACTGAAGCAACTGTCCAAAGCTGAAGCTGAAGGCTTCTACGCTGAGCACAGCGCTCGTGGTTTCTTCAACGACCTGGTTGCTTTCATGATCTCCGGTCCGGTTGTCGTTCAGGTTCTGGAAGGCGAAAACGCTATCGCTCTGAACCGTGAGCTGATGGGCGCTACCAACCCTAAAGAAGCTGCTGCCGGCACCATCCGCGCTGACTTCGCTGATTCCATCGACGCCAACGCTGTACACGGTTCGGACTCCGAAGCCGCTGCTGCTCGCGAAATCTCGTACTTCTTCGCAGCTACTGAAGTAACCACTCGCTAAGCATTGGCTTAAGAGTGAAGGTGAATCCATGACTACATCGACTGTAAAAACCAACCTGCTGGGTCTGACTCAACAGGAAATGGAAAAATTCTTCGACTCAATCGGGGAGAAGCGTTTCCGTGCCGGTCAGGTAATGAAATGGATTCACCACCTTGGCGTTGATGATTTCGACGCCATGACGAACGTCAGCAAGGCCTTGCGCGACAAGCTCAAGGCCATTGCTGAAGTCCGCGGCCCCGAAGTGGTCAGCGAGGACATCTCCACCGATGGCACCCGTAAGTGGGTGGTGCGCGTGGCGTCCGGTAGCTGCGTCGAGACCGTGTACATTCCCCAGGGCAAACGCGGCACTCTGTGCGTTTCGTCCCAGGCAGGCTGTGCCCTGGATTGCAGTTTCTGCTCCACCGGCAAGCAAGGTTTCAACAGCAACCTCACCGCCGCCGAAGTGATCGGTCAGGTGTGGATTGCCAATAAATCGTTTGGCAGCATCCCGGCGACCGCCGACCGTGCCATCACCAACGTGGTGATGATGGGCATGGGTGAGCCGCTGCTGAACTTCGACAACGTCGTGGCCGCCATGCATCTGATGATGGATGACCTGGGCTACGGGATTTCCAAGCGCCGCGTGACCCTGTCCACTTCGGGCGTGGTGCCGATGATTGATGAGCTGTCCAAGCACATCGACGTCTCCCTGGCGTTGTCGCTGCACGCACCGAATGACGCATTGCGTAACCAATTGGTGCCGATCAACAAGAAATATCCGCTTAAGATGCTGCTCGAGTCGTGCCAGCGCTACATGTCGTCCCTGGGCGAAAAGCGCGTGCTGACCATCGAGTACACCTTGCTCAAGGACATCAACGACAAGGTTGAACACGCCGTTGAGATGATCGAGCTGCTCAAGAACATCCCGTGCAAGATCAACCTGATTCCGTTCAACCCGTTCCCGCATTCCGGTTACGAGCGCCCAAGCAACAACGCGATTCGCCGGTTTCAGGATCAGCTTCACCATGCAGGCTTCAATGTCACCGTACGCACCACCCGCGGTGAAGACATCGATGCCGCGTGTGGCCAATTGGTAGGGCAGGTGCTGGATCGCACCCGTCGCAGCGAACGTTATATCGCCGTGCGCGAGTTGAGCGCCGAAAACGATATCGCAACAAACGCTGCGAACAATAATTAAGAGAGGATCTCTATGTCCCTGCGCTTCGCGCTGCTTGTGCTGTTGGCCAGCCTCTGTGCTGGTTGTGTCCTGTCGGGCGATTTCAATCCGATGAAGACCAGCAAGGGCCGTGATGAGGCGCGTGCCGCCTACGTGCAGCTGGGCCTGGGGTATCTGCAGCAGGGCATGACCGAGCGCGCCAAAGTCCCGTTGAAGAAGGCCTTGGACCTGGATAGCTCGGATCCTGACGCCAATGCGGCTCTGGGGCTGGTGTTCCAGGCCGAGATGGAGCCGGAACTGGCCGATCAGCATTTTCGCAAGGCGCTGTCTTCTCGTCCCGCCGATGCGCGAATCCTGAATAACTACGGCAGTTTTCTTTTCGAAGAGAAACGTTACAAAGAGGCGTACGAACGCTTCGAACAGGCCGCCGCCGATACCCTGTATCCTGAGCGTTCACGGGTTTTCGAAAACCTGGGCATGACCGCATCAAAGCTTGGCCAGCGTGATCTGGCCCGCCAGCAACTGGAAAAAGCCCTGCGTTTGAATCGCCAACAGCCACGTGCATTGCTGGAAATGGCTGAGTTGTCTTACGAAGACAGGCATTATGTGCCCGCGCGTGACTATTACGACCGTTTTAGCCTGCTCACCGAGCAAAATGCACGTAGTCTATTGCTCGGCGTTCGGCTGGCAAAAGTGTTCGAAGATCGCGACAAGGCCGCCAGTTTTGGCCTGCAATTAAAACGACTCTATCCCGGTACGCCGGAATATCAGCAATACCTGTCGGAGCAATGATGAAAGCGGCGCATCCCGAAGTTGTAGCAGCGAATCGCGTTAACCCCGGTGAGACTTTGCGCCAGGCCCGCGAAAGCAATGGCTGGTCGCTGGCCGAAGTGGCCCTCAAGCTCAACCTCACCGTCAATTCCCTGAGCAATCTGGAAGCCGGCGCTTTCGACAAGCTGCCTGGGCACACCTTTGCTCGTGGCTATATTCGCGCGTATGCCAAATTGCTCGGCATGGACCAAACCGTTCTGGTCCAGCAGTTCGACCAATCCACCGGCACCGACTCCCAGGGCAGCAACGTCCACAGTCTGGGACGTATCGAAGAGCCAGTTCGGGTGTCTCACACTATTTTGCGAATTGTCAGCCTGCTGTTGCTGCTCGCGGTGATTGGCGGTGGTTTTATCTGGTGGCAGGATCAAACTTCATTGCGCACCAAGGACTTGATCGGCCTGGCCCCGGAACACGTTGAAGTCGAAGGCGCCGACGGCACCACCCAGATCCATCCACTGGACGAGCCTGAAGACCAGGCCGTTGCGCAAGGTCAGGCTGAAGGGGAAACACCTCTTGCGCTGCCTCAGGCCGAGACTTCGACCGAGGAGCCAGTCAGTGCCGAAACGAGCGCACCGGTTCCAGCGCCAGCGACTCCAGCAGTAACGCCTGCGGCTGCGACCCACAGCACTGCTCCGGTTGTCGCGACACCGGCGACACCTGCACCGGCGGTTCCAGCTGTTCCGGCACCGGTTGTCACTGCTCCGATTGCTCCCACCGCCCCGGCTCCAGCGGCTCCGGTGGCCGGCCAAGGCCAGGTTCAACTGCAATTCACTGCTGATTGCTGGACGCAAGTCACCGATGGCACGGGTAAGGTGCTGTTGAGTGGTCTCAAGCGTAAAGGCGAAAATGTTACTGTCAGCGGCAAACCGCCTTTTTCCGTGCGTCTGGGCTTCGCCCGTGGCGCGCAGGTCAGCTACAACGGGCAGGTGGTCGATGTCGCTCCGTTCACCAGTGGCGAGACTGCTCGCCTGAAGTTGGGTCAATAAGTCATGCACGGCGAATCTCCAATCAAACGTCGCGAATCCCGCAAGATCTGGGTCGGCAACGTGCCCGTGGGCGGCGATGCGCCTATCGCTGTGCAGAGCATGACCAACAGCGACACCAATGACGTGGCCGCCACCGTGGCCCAGATCAATCGTCTGGAAGCCGCTGGCGTCGATATCGTGCGGGTTTCCGTGCCGGACATGGACGCCGCCGAAGCCTTCGGCAAGATCAAGCAGCTGGTTAAAGTGCCATTGGTGGCCGACATCCACTTCGACTACAAGATCGCTTTGCGCGTAGCCGAACTGGGTGTGGATTGTCTGCGGATCAACCCAGGCAACATCGGTCGCGAAGACCGCGTGCGTGCGGTGGTCGATGCCGCCCGTGATCGCGGGATTCCAATCCGCATCGGCGTCAACGCCGGTTCCCTGGAAAAAGACCTGCAAAAGAAATATGGCGAGCCGACTCCAGCCGCGCTGGTCGAGTCCGCCTTGCGTCACGTCGAACACCTCGAGCGCCTGAATTTCCAGGACTTCAAGGTCAGCGTGAAAGCCTCCGACGTGTTCATGGCCGTCGCCGCCTACCGCTTGCTGGCCAAGGAAATCGTTCAGCCGTTGCACTTGGGCATCACCGAAGCCGGTGGTTTGCGTTCAGGCACAGTGAAATCCGCCGTGGGCCTCGGTATGCTGCTCGCCGAAGGGATTGGCGATACTATTCGCATCTCGCTGGCGGCCGACCCGGTCGAGGAAGTGAAAGTCGGCTACGACATTCTCAAATCCCTGCACCTGCGTTCCCGTGGCATCAACTTCATCGCCTGCCCGAGCTGCTCGCGGCAGAACTTCGATGTGGTCAAAACCATGAACGAGCTGGAAGGGCGTCTCGAAGACCTGCTGGTGCCGCTGGATGTCGCGGTGATCGGTTGCGTGGTCAACGGGCCGGGCGAAGCCAAGGAAGCCCATATCGGCTTGACTGGCGGCACGCCAAACCTGATTTACATCGACGGCAAACCGTCGCAGAAACTGACGAATGACAATCTGGTGGATGAGCTTGAACGCTTGATCCGCCAGAAAGCGGCCGAAAAGGTCGAAGCCGACGCAGCTGTAATCGCTCGCGGCTGATCGAACAAATTTAAGGATTTATAGTGAGCAAGTCTCTGCAAGCCATTCGTGGCATGAACGACATCCTGCCCGAACAGACTCCCCTGTGGCGTCATTTCGAGGGCACCGTCTCGCGTCTGCTGGATAACTACGGTTACAAGCAGATCCGCATGCCGATCGTCGAGTTCACCGAGCTGTTCAAACGCTCCATCGGTGAAGTGACCGACATCGTCGAAAAAGAGATGTACACCTTCGAGGATCGCAATGGCGATTCCCTGACCCTGCGCCCTGAAGGCACAGCGGCCTGCGTGCGTGCGGTGCTCGAGCACGGCATTACAG
Source organism: Pseudomonas sp. GM102 (assembly GCF_000282555.1). NCBI lineage: Bacteria > Pseudomonadati > Pseudomonadota > Gammaproteobacteria > Pseudomonadales > Pseudomonadaceae > Pseudomonas > Pseudomonas sp. GM102. Next base: position 52,484 of record NZ_AKJB01000083.1, read on the forward strand.
GCGGCGGTCAGGTGCAGAAACTCTGGTACATCGGCCCGATGTTCCGTCACGAACGTCCACAGAAAGGTCGTTATCGCCAGTTCCATCAGATCGGTTGCGAAGTCTTCAACCTCGACGGTCCGGACATCGACGCCGAGCTGATCGTGCTGACCTGGCGCCTGTGGGGCGAGCTGGGTATCCGTGATGCGGTCAAGCTCGAACTCAACAGCCTGGGTACCAGCGAGTCCCGTGGTCGTTATCGTGAAGCACTGGTCGACTACCTGTCCGCTCGCCTGGATCAACTGGACGAAGACAGCCAGCGCCGTCTGAAGACCAACCCGCTGCGGGTTCTGGATACCAAGAATCCCGACACTCAAGCGGCATTGGCCGACGCGCCGAAGATGGCCGATTACCTCGACGAGGAATCCCGCGTGCACTTCGAGGGCCTCAAGGCTCGTCTGGACGCCGCCGGCATTCCTTATGTGATCAACCCGAAGCTGGTTCGCGGGCTGGATTACTACAGCAAGACCGTTTTCGAATGGGTCACCGACAAGTTGGGCGCCCAAGGCACTGTGTGTGCCGGTGGTCGTTACGACGGTCTGGTAGAGCAGATGGGCGGCAAGCCGACCACGGGCGTTGGCTTCGCCATGGGCATTGAGCGCCTGGTGCTGCTGCTTGAAACCCTGGAGCAGATTCCCGAAGAAATCTCCCGTCAGGTCGATGTCTACCTCTGCGCCTTCGGTGAAGCCGCCGAGCTGGCCGGTCTGGCCCTGAGCGAGCGTGTTCGTGATCAATTGCCCAACCTGCGCCTGCAAGTCAATGCCGGCGCCGGCAGCTTCAAAAGCCAGTTCAAGAAAGCCGACAAGAGCGGTGCGCTGTACGCATTGATCCTCGGTGACGACGAAATGGCCCAGCAAGTGGTAGGTTTCAAACCCCTGCGTGGCCAGGGCGAACAACAAAGCATTGCCTGGGATGCGCTTGCTGCACACCTGGCCACCTGCGTCGTGCAGGGTTGAAGCTGTCAAACAGCCGATTTAGCGATTAAGGAGTATTGGGGTGTCGAGTACCGAAGACGAACATCTGGCGGAGTTGAAGGACTGGTGGACACGCAACGGCAAGCCCCTGGTCACTGGCGGCCTGTTGGCGCTGGTCATCGTATTCGGCTGGCAGGCCTTTCAGAAGTATCAGAGTAATCAGTCGCAAGGCGCCTCGATTCTCTATCAGCAATTGCTCGAAACCACGCTGACGCCTGACGGCAAGCCCGATGCTGCACGCGTTTCGGACCTGGCCGGCAAGCTCAACAGCGAGTTCGGCGGCACCGCTTACGCGCAATACGGCAGCCTGTTCGTGGCGAAAGTTGCAGTCGACAGCGGCAAGCTGGACGACGCAGCCAGCGAGCTGAAAGCCATTGTTGCCAAACCGGCCAACCCGGCACTCGGCGAAATTGCCCGTCAGCGTCTGGCGCAGGTGCTGGCCGCGCAGAACAAGGTCGATGAAGCCCTGAAACTGCTCGAAGGCGATGCCGACAAAGCCTTCCTTGCCACTCGCGAAGAACTCAAAGGCGACCTGCTGGTGCAGCTGGGTCGTACCGATGAAGCGAACACGGCGTATCAAAAAGCCAAGGCGGCACTGTCGGATGAAGCGGCGGTCGGTGGCCTACAAATCAAGCTGGACGACCTGGCCAAAGGGGATGCGTGACGTGATCCGTTGGAAACATGCAGCATTGCTGGCTCTGGCCATATTGGCCGCGGGTTGCAGCAGCAACAGCAAAAAAGAATTGCCACCGGCCGAGTTGACCGACTTCAAGGAAGAAGTGGTTCTGCAAAAGCAGTGGAGTCGTTCGATCGGTGACGGTCAGGGCGAAACCTACAACATGCTGGTTCCGGCGATCGATGGCGATACCATCTATGCCGCCGACGTCACCGGCGTGGTGATGGCGATGGATCGCAGCAATGGCGACGTCAAATGGAAGAAAGATCTCGAACTGCCTGTCTCCGGCGCTGTTGGCGTGGGTTACGGTCTGGTCATGATCGGCACGCTCAAGGGCGAAATCGTTGCCCTGGACGCCAGCAGCGGTGAAGAGAAATGGCGCGCTCGCGTGACCAGTGAAGTGCTCGCGCCGCCGGCCACCAACGGTGACGTTGTTGTGGTTCAGACCCAGGATGACCGTCTGATCGGCCTGGATGCCGCTACCGGCAACCAGCGCTGGTTGTATGACAGCACGCCAGCGGTTCTGACCCTGCGCGGCACCAGCGCACCGATCGTCACCAACCGCCTCGCGGTGGCAGGCCTGTCGACTGGTAAAGTGGTTGCTCTGGATGTTTCCAACGGCGTGCCGGTGTGGGAACAGCGTGTAGCGATTCCACAAGGTCGTTCGGAACTGGAGCGTGTGGTCGATATCGACGGTGGCTTGCTGCTGTCCGGCGGTACACTGTATGTCGCCAGCTACCAGGGTCGCGTCGCGGCACTGGATCTGGAAAGCGGTCGTCAGCTCTGGCAGCGTGATGCTTCCAGCTATGCTGGCGTTGCCCAGGGTTTTGGCAGCGTCTACGTGAGCCTGTCTGCAGGCACCGTTGAAGGCGTTGACGAACGTTCTACCACTGCGTTGTGGAGCAACGATTCGCTGGCCCGCCGTCAATTGTCGGCTCCGGAAGTGTTCTCCAGCTATGTTGCAGTCGGTGATATGGAAGGCTACCTGCACCTGCTGAGCCAGGTGGACGGTCGTTTCGTCGGCCGCGAGCGCATCGACAGCGACGGCCTGCGTGCCCGTCCGCTGGTGGTGGGTGACACGATTTATCTGTATGGCAACAGCGGCAAACTGGAAGCCCTGACCATCAAGTAAGAACTATGCTTGGGGTTTAACCCCCCAGGCGGCCCCGGTTTCAAGGGGTTTGCAGTGTTTCATACACTGCCCCGAGCACCAGCCGCTGCCTCGCAGCGGCTTTTGTATTTTCTGAAATAACGAAGTGGAGAGCCGCATGGTTCCCGTAATCGCCCTGGTGGGCCGACCGAACGTCGGCAAGTCCACCTTGTTCAACCGCCTGACCAGGACTCGCGACGCTATCGTCGGCGACTTGTCCGGTCTGACCCGTGATCGCCAGTACGGTGAGGCCAAGTGGCAAGGGCGTTCCTACATTCTGGTCGACACCGGCGGTATCTCTGGTGACGAGCACGGTATGGACGAAAAAATGGCCGAGCAGTCGCTGCTGGCCATTGAAGAAGCAGATGTCGTTCTGTTCCTGGTAGATGCCAAGGCCGGTTTCACCGCGGCCGACCAGATGATCGCCGAGCACTTGCGCAAGCGTAACAAGCGTTCTTATGTGGTTGCCAACAAGGTCGACAACATCGACCCTGAAATGGCCCGCGCCGAATTCGCCCCGTTGGGCATGGGCCACGCGATCCCGATCGCCGGTGCTCATGGTCGTGGCATCACCCAGATGCTGGAAATCGCCCTGAGCGACTTCCCCAAAGACGACGAAGAGCAGGAAGAAGGCGAAGAAGAGATCGTTGCCGAAGGTGAGGAAGCCAAGCGCATTCCTGGCCCAAGCGAAAAAGACGGTATCAAGATCGCCATCATCGGCCGCCCGAACGTCGGCAAGTCGACCTTGGTCAACCGCATGCTCGGTGAAGACCGGGTTATCGTTTATGACCAGCCCGGCACCACCCGCGACAGTATCTACATCCCGTTTGAACGTAACGACGAGAAGTACACGCTGATCGACACCGCCGGTGTGCGCAAGCGCGGCAAGATCCACGAAGAAGTCGAAAAGTTCTCCGTGGTCAAAACCCTGCAAGCGATCAAAGACGCCAACGTGGTGATCTTCGTGATGGACGCCCGCGAAGGCGTGGTGGACCACGACCTCAACCTGCTGGGCTTTGCCCTTGAAGCCGGTCGTGCGCTGGTTATCGCGATCAACAAGTGGGACGGCATGACGCCGAGCGAGCGCGACTTCGTGAAGGTCGAGCTGCAACGTCGACTGTTCTTCGTCGACTTCGCCGATATCCATTTCATCTCGGCCCTGCACGGCACTGGCGTAGGCAACCTCTACGCGTCGGTACAGAACTCGTTCAAGTCCGCGGTCACCCGCTGGCCGACCAACCGCCTGACCCAGATTCTGGAAGATGCGGTCGGCGAGCACGCGCCACCGATGGTCAACAACCGTCGGATCAAGCTGCGTTACGCCCACTTGGGTGGTGCGAACCCGCCGATCATCGTGATTCACGGTAACCAGATCGAGAAGGTGCCGAAGTCTTACGTGCGTTACCTGGAAAACACTTATCGTCGTGTCTTGAAGCTGGTCGGTACACCGATCCGTATCGAGTTCAAGGGCGGCGAGAACCCGTACGAAGGTAACAAGAACTCGCTCACCGACCGCCAGGTCAACAAGAAGCGTCGGATGATGTCGCACCACAAGAAAGCCGACAAAAAGCGCCGCGACAAGCGATAGAAGCAGCGGCGAGCCTCAAGCTGCAAGCTTCAAGTAAAAGCAGAAGGGTCCTTTTCGGGACCCTTTTTTGTGTCTGGTGGTTTGACGCTTGACCACTTGCAGCTTGTCGCTTGAAACTTGCAGCTCACCTGCAGGGAATCACCGATGATCACCAGTAAGCTGCCGAATGTCGGCATCACTATCTTCACGCAGATGTCTCAGCTCGCGGCGCAAACCGGGGCGATCAATCTGTCTCAAGGGTTTCCCGATTTCGACGGCCCGCAGGCCCTGCGCGATGCAGTCGGTCGGCACATCGCCAGTGGCCACAACCAGTACTCGCCGATGACTGGCTTGCCGGTGTTGCGTCAGCAGATTGCGGCGAAGATCGCTCGCAGCTACGGCGCCCATGTCGATGCCGACAGCGAAGTGACGGTCACTCCCGGCGCGACTCAGGCGATCTTTTGCGCCATTCAGGCGGTGATCCACAGCGGTGACGAAGTCATCGTGTTTGATCCGGCCTACGATAGTTATGAACCTTCGGTGGAGCTGGCCGGTGGCCGTTGCGTGCATGTGCAACTGGGCACCAACGATTTCAGCATCGACTTCCAGAAGCTCGCCGATGCGCTGAGCCCGCGTACGCGGATGATCATTCTTAACACCCCGCACAACCCCAGCGGTGCACTGATCAGCCGTCCCGAGCTGGATCAACTGGCGGCGTTGATTCGCGACCGCGATATCTATGTGATCAGCGACGAAGTCTACGAACACCTGGTATTCGATGGCGTATCTCACGTCAGCGTATTGGCCCACGAAGAGCTCTATCAGCGCGCATTCGTGGTCAGTTCGTTCGGCAAGACCTACCACGTCACCGGCTGGAAAACCGGTTATGTCGTGGCACCTCCGGCCCTCACCGCGGAGCTGCGCAAGGTTCACCAATACGTCAGTTTCTGCGGCGTGACGCCGTTGCAATATGCCTTGGCCGATTACATGGCCGAGCACCCGGAGCACGTCGAAGAGTTGCCGGGCTTCTATCAGGCCAAGCGCGATCTGTTCTGCGATCTGCTGTCGCCGTCGCGCTTCAGTTTCACCCGCGTGGCCGGTACTTACTTCCAGCTGGTCGATTACTCGCAGATTCGCCCGGACCTCAATGACGTCGAGATGGCGCTGTGGATGACCCGCGAACATGGCGTCGCGAGCATCCCGATCTCGGTGTTCTACCAGACGCCACCCGAAGGCCAGCGCCTGGTGCGTCTGTGCTTTGCCAAACGCGAGGAGACCCTGCGTGAAGCAGCGGCAAAACTATGCGTGATCTGAGTGCTCTGCCCAATCTGAATGTTGCGCTGATCCAGACCACCCTGGCCTGGCATGATCGTCAGGCCAATCTGCAGCATTTCGAGTCCTTGCTGGAACAGGCTCGCGGCGCGGACCTGATCATCCTGCCGGAGATGTTCACCACCGGTTTCTCCATGGAATCGGAAACCCTCGCCGAGCCGGAAAATGGCCCCACCAGTAAATGGCTGCGGGTTCAGGCGGCGAAACTGGATGCGGTGATCACCGGCAGCATCATCGTCCAGGTGGCTGACGGCAGTCATCGCAATCGTCTGTTGTGGGCGCGGCCGGACGGGGAGGTGTGGCATTACGACAAGCGTCACCTGTTCCGCATGGCGGGCGAGCACAATCATTTCACCCCGGGCGAGCGGCAGGTGCAGTTCGAGTTGAAGGGCTGGCGAGTGCGGCCGCTGATTTGCTACGACTTGCGTTTCCCGGTCTGGAGCCGCGACCCTCAAGACACCGACTTGTTGCTGTACACCGCCAATTGGCCGGGCGCCCGGCGCCAGCACTGGAACCGTTTGCTACCGGCACGGGCGATTGAAAACCTCTGCTATGTGGCGGCGGTGAACCGTATCGGTACCGATGGCAAAGGCTTTGCGTATACCGGTGACAGTCAGGTGCTGGATTTCCAGGGGGAGACGTTGCTCAGCGCAGGCGATGCCGATGGGGTATTCAAGGTCGTTCTGGACGCGGCAGAGCTGGCGGCTTATCGCATGCGGTTTCCGGCGAATCTGGATGCGGATACCTTTGAGTTCACGTAACCGATCGTTCCCATGCTCTGCGTGGGAATGCAGCCCGTGACGCTCCGCGTCACTGGACGCGGAGCGTCCCTTGAGGCATTCCCACGCAGAGCGTGGGAACGATCAACAAAATCCCAAGCAAACAAAAAGGCCCCGAGGTTCACGCCCCGGGGCCTTTGTCATTTCAGAAAGGCCTTACGCCGCTTTCGCTTCCGGCTGGCTCAGGGAGCGGTTCAGCGCGCTGAACAGGGCCTTGAAGCTGGCGGTGGTGATGTTTTCATCGATGCCGACGCCGTGCACCGCACGCTCACCGTTTACGCGCAGTTCAATGTAAGCCGCCGCTTTGGCATTGGTGCCCGCGCCGATGGCGTGTTCGTTGTAGTCCATGATTTCCACCGGGATCGGCAGACCGGCCACCAGTGCTTCCAGAGCGCCGTTGCCCTTGCCACGCCAGTGCAGGTTGGTTTCGCCCTGACCTTTGCTGGAAACTTCCACTTCCACGGCGCTGTGACCGTTTTCTTCCTGCAAGCGATGGCTGACCAGCGCGTACGGAGTATTGGCCTGCAAGTACTCGCTGTGCAGCAGCGCGTGGATCTGCTGGGCCGTCATCTCAAGACCCAGGCGATCGGTTTCACGCTGCACGACCTGGCTGAACTCGATCTGCATGCGGCGCGGCAAGTTGATGCCGTATTCCTGTTCCAGCAGGTAAGCGATACCGCCCTTGCCCGACTGGCTGTTGACGCGAATCACCGCCTCGTAGCTGCGGCCGATGTCGGCTGGGTCGATCGGCAAGTACGGCACTTCCCACAGGGCGTCCGGTTGCTGCTGGGCGAAGCCCTTGCGGATCGCATCCTGGTGCGAGCCAGAGAACGCGGTGTGAACCAGATCGCCGACATACGGGTGACGTGGGTGCACAGGAATCTGGTTGCACTCTTCGACGACTTTGCGCACGCCATCGATGTCAGAGAAGTCCAGCTCAGGGTCGACGCCCTGGGTGTAGAGGTTCAATGCCACGGTCACCAGATCGACGTTACCGGTCCGCTCGCCGTTGCCGAACAGGCAGCCTTCGACACGGTCGGCACCGGCCATCAGGCCCAACTCGGTGGCGGCTACGCCAGTGCCACGGTCGTTGTGGGTGTGCAGGCTGATGATCACGCTGTCACGACGGTTGATGTGGCGGCCGAACCATTCGATCTGGTCGGCATAGATGTTCGGGGTGGCGCATTCGACGGTGGCGGGCAGGTTGAGGATCACCTTGTGCTCAGGCGTCGGGTTCCACACTTCGATGACCGCGTCGCAGACTTCCTTGGCGAACTCGAGTTCGGTAGCGCTGAAGGTTTCTGGCGAGTACTCGAAGGTCCACTCGGTGTCCGGCTGCTGGGCGGCGTATTTGACGAACAGCTTGGCGGCGTTCACGGCGATGGCCTTGATCCCGTCCTTGTCCTGGTTGAAGACAATGCGGCGGAAGGAAGGGGAGGTCGCGTTGTACAGGTGAACGATGGCTTTCTTGGCCCCGCGCAGGGATTCGAAGGTACGTGCGATCAAGTCTTCACGGCCCTGGGTCAGCACCTGAATGGTGGTGTCGTCCGGGATGTGGCCGTCTTCGATCAGCGTACGCACGAAGTCGAAGTCAGTTTGTGAAGCGGCCGGGAACGAGGCTTCGATTTCTTTCACGCCGACTTGCACCAGGGTTTTCCAGAAGCGCAGCTTCTTGACCGCGTCCATCGGCTCGATCAGCGACTGGTTGCCGTCACGAAGGTCCGAGCTGCACCAGATCGGCGCGGCGGTGATGGTCTTCGACGGCCAGGTGCGGTCCGGGATATCGATGGTCGGGAACGCGCGGTATTTCGAAGACGGGTCTTTGAGCATGCTCATCGGGAAATCCTTATTGTGTGGGCCGAAAAAAGGCGGCCTGCCGGTGGATCAAAAGTTGGGATAAAGCGTAAGACGAGGCACCGCGATTCAGCCTGGCAGTCGTGCGCTGACGAGGCACAGGCTGCGGTGCTGGCGGAGCTGAATGAGGGTGTGAGAGGTTTTCATGCCTTCAACCCTAACCGCGGGGATGAAGGATGGCAAGCAGTCGAAAAAATTTGAGAGGAATACTTGAAAAGCGGAGTTTTGCGCGATTTTATTGTGTTTTATTCGACCGATCGTTGTGATTTTTGCGCGGGGTTTGATAGGTGCGCAATTACGCTGGTCGAGATATTTCAGTGCCTGGGAGTGCGTCATCGCTAGCAGGCTAGCTCCCACAGGGGAGTTGCGTTGTGAACACGGTCCAATGTGGGAGCCAGCCTGCTGGCGATGAGGCCAGTGGCCTCACCCTGCTTCAGGGCTGAAATGCGCCAATGAAAATCGCCGGGTCCACCCGGGCGTCATTCAGGCTGACGTTCCAGTGCATATGCGGCCCGGTCGCGCGCCCTGTGGCGCCGACTTTGCCGACCACACCACCGCGCGCCATTTGCTGGCCGACCTTCACGTCGATCTTCGACATGTGGCAGAACATGCTGATGAAGCCCTGACCGTGATCGACGAATACCGTATTGCCATTGAAGAAGTAGTTACCGATCAGGATCACCTTGCCGGCGGCCGGGGTCTTGATCGGCGTGCCGGCAGGCACAGCGAAGTCGAGGCCCGCGTGGGGATTGCGTTCCTCACCATTGAAAAAGCGGCGCACGCCGAACTTGCTCGACAGCGGCCCATTGACCGGTTTGTCCAGCAACAGATTGCTCGGGGTGTTCGGGCTGAAGCTGCGGTAGGCCTGGATCTGCTCCGCCAGCTCACCCTCGATGCGCTTGAGATTCTCCTGGTTCGGATTGACCTGCTGGGTATTTTTCAGGGTGATGTGCTGTTCTGGGTATTTCTTGCTGGCGACGATGAAGTTCAGGTTACGACCGCCGCTGCTGATTTGTTGTGTACCCGGTTTTACAGTCAGTGGCACGCCGACGATGGCCAGCCAGTTGTTCTGTTCCTTGACCACCAATACCGGTTTGCCTTGATAACTGGCTTTGGGGGCCTGGGCGAAGGAGCCCAAATCCACCACCGCCACGCCACCCGGCACCGGTTTGTTCAACAGGCGGGTGATGTAACTGTCGGCGTGGGCGTTAAAGGTCAGGCACAGCAACAGCAGCGGAGCTAAAAAACGCGGCATGGATCAGTCCAGTAAAGAAAGGGTGACAGGCGTCAGGTGATTGTCTTCGACCCGCACTTGCAGTTCGCCTTCACCTAGTTTGGCTTTCAGGCGCTGGCCGGTGTGGGTTTGCGCGGCGTTGCGAATCGCGTTGCCGCGCTCGTCCAGCAGAATGCTGTAGCCACGGGCGAGGGTCGCCAGCGGGCTGACCACGTGCAGCGTCTGCATCTGACTTTGCAGTTGCAGCCGACGGGACTTAAGCCCTTCACGCATGGCCCGGGGCAGACGTTCGGCGAGGCTGTCGAGACGTTGGCGAAGCATCGCCAGTTGTCGCCCGGGATGTTGCCCGGCGAGGCGGGTTTCCAGGCGGATCAAACGTTCGCGACGGGTATTGAGGCTGCGCTCGAAGGCGCGGCGCATACGCATGTCCAGATCATCCAGACGTTGTGCTTGCTGACGCAGTCGTTCACCGGGATGGCGCAATCGGCGTGAAATACCTTCCAGGCGCAGCCGATCACGCATCAGACGGTCGCGCATGCGCATCACCAGGCGCCGGTGCAGGCTTTCGACCCGACGCACCAGATCACTGGAATCCGGCGCGAGCAGTTCGGCGGCGGCGGACGGTGTCGGGGCGCGGACGTCGGCGACGAAGTCACTGATCGACACATCGGTCTCGTGGCCGACAGCGCTGACAATCGGTGTCACGCAGGCATCCACGGCGCGGGCTACCGCTTCTTCGTTGAAACACCAGAGGTCTTCCAGCGAACCGCCGCCACGGGCCAGGATCAACGCGTCGAAACCGCGGGCGTCCGCCAGTTTCAGCGCACGGACAATCTGTGCGGTGGCTTCGCGGCCTTGCACGGCGGTGGGGATCAGCGTCAGTTGGATCTGCGGCGCGCGGCGGCGGAACACACTGATGATGTCGCGGATCACCGCGCCGGTGGGCGAGCTGATGATGCCGATGCGTTGCGGGTGCGCCGGCAGCGGCACTTTGCGCTCGGCGCTGAACAGGCCTTCGGCGCTGAGCTTTTCCTTCAAGGCATCGAAGGCCAGGCGCAGGGCGCCATCACCGGCCGGCTCCACGGTGTCGAGGATCAGTTGGTAATCGCCACGGCCCTCGAACAGCGAAACCTTGCCGCGAACTTTGACCGCCAAGCCGTCCTTCAACGCCTGGCGAACCCGAGCGGCGTTCTGCCGGAACAGCGCGCAACGCACCTGGGCGCCGCTGTCCTTGAGGGTGAAATACACATGGCCGGACGCCGGGCGGGCGAGGTTGGATATTTCGCCTTCGACCCAGATATTGCTGAACACGTCTTCGAGCAACACCCGCGCGCGGCCGTTGAGCTGGCTGACAGTCAGGACTTCCCGGTCCAGGCCGAGTCTTGCAAAGGGATCTTTAATCATGGGGCGCAGTTTAAAGGCATTCGGCGATCAATCTCCATGCGTCCACGCAAATCCCTTTGTGGGAGCGACCTGTGGCGAGGGGGCTTGCCCCTGTTGGGCTGCGAAGCAGCCCCAAAATCTCTGATGTATCAAAGATCTTGTGAGTACTACGCACTCAAACGGGGGCAAGCCCCCTCGCCACAGGTCGCTCTCGCAGTTGTTGCTACGGCAATCGGGTGAAATGCTCAACGAATTGCTGGACCAGCGCCGTGGGATTTTGCCGGCAGGCGAGGGCGACGGTGCTGTGGCAATCCGGGGCGGCCAAGGGGAGGAAGTGGATATCGGGCGGCGCGATGTCTTGCATCGATTCCGGTAACAGCGCGATGCCGTACCCGGCCTGGATCAATTGCAGTTGCGTGGTTTTGCGCGACACCACTCGAGCCGCCTGGGGAAAGAACCCCTGGCGCATGCACAACTCGGCAGACAGATAGCTCAGGCCGCCGCGCTGTGGATGAGGGATGGAAATAAACGCTTCATTCTTCAACTGCGCCAGATCGATGCCTTGCGCGAACTTATCCACAGCCAATCGATGATTCGGCGGCACTGCCAGCAACAGGCGCTCGCTGTACAGCGGAACAATCTGCACCCCTTCACGCTGGCGCAGCACCGGCAAGCGCAACAGGCCCACGTCGAGGCGACCCTCGGCCAATTCTTCCAGTTGCGTTTCGGAGGACAGTTTGGCGATGTCCATGGACACACCGGCATGCCGATCCAGATATTCGCCGATGCCTCGCAACAGCCGACCGCTCATGGGCACGGTACTGGAATGACTCAGACGCAACACGCCCAGTTGACCGGTGCCCACCTGAGTGGCCATCTCACTGGCCTTGGTCAGCTCGTTCAGCAGATCTTTCGCCCGAGGCAAAAAGGCTTCACCCGCCGCCGTCAGCCGGGGCTGGCGCGCGGTGCGTTCGAACAGTGGCGTTTGCAGCCGGGTTTCCATGTCCTTGATCTGCCGGCTCAAGGCAGATTGAGCAATAAACAGTCGTTCGGCTGCAGCGCTGAAGCTGCCGCTCTCGGCGATTTCCACGAAGTAACGCAATTGACGGGTTGAAAGCACCAGATATGCCTTTTTGAGATGGCTAGTCGATGTGGAAGATATTAGTCGCAACGTTCGGCGCTGGCTAAAGTCATCACAGGAATAAAAGGAAGCCGTATCGATGAATGTGCTGGAGTTATTAAACCAATGGCCGTGGGGGGCAATGGATTGGCTGGTGATCGGGTTGGGCGTTGCCTTGGCCTACATCGTGTTCGGCATCGCTGGTTTTGGTACCGCCCTGGTGGCCGGGCCGATTCTGATCCTGTTCATGCCGCTGTCGAAAATCGTGCCGTTGCTGGTGCTGCTGGATTTCGTCGCGGCATTCGGCAATTTGCTGCCCTCGCGACGGGATGTGGCGAGGCCTGAATTGCTGCGACTGCTGCCATGCATGGCGGTGGGCTGCACGTTGGGGGTGATCTTTCTGCTGAACCTGAAATCCGATGTTTTGCTGCTGTTGATGGGGCTGTTTATCAGCGCCTATGCGGTTTACAGCCTATGGATTAAAACCCGTCCGGCGCAATTGTCCGCCGGGTGGGCGGTGCCGATGGGCACGGTGGGCGGGATGTTCGGGGCGTTGTTTGGCAGTGGCGGCTTCTTATATGCCATCTATTTGAACAGTCGGTTGCCCAAGGATGCGGCCCGGGCGACCCAGAGTGCGTTGATCAGTTGCAGCACCGTGGTGCGTTTGAGCCTGTTTGCCGTCGCCGGTGTGTATGCCGAGCTACCCTTGTTGGTATTGGCACTGTGTTTGTTGCCGGCGATGGCGCTGGGGTTGTGGATCGGCCGGCGATTGACCATGAAATTGTCCCGCGAGGCATTCGTGCGGCTGGTGACCTGGTTGGTATTGGCCAGCGGGATTGCCTTGATCGGACGTTATTTGAGTACTTGACCGGATTTCGTCAGGGATTAAGCTGCCGGCCGCCCTGGCGCCTTCGCGGGCAAGCCTCGCTCCTACAAGGGATTGGTGTTGTTCCATAAATTTCCCTGTAGGAGCGAGGCTTGCCCGCGAAGGCGTCATCCGACACGCCGCAGAAATATCCATTTGACGCAGTAGGCTTGCACCATGAACTCGCAAAGCATCATCGTCCCGAAAATCTCCACCCTGCCGGTACACGAACCCCGGGCCCGGGCGGTCGTGCGTTGGCTGGTGCGCAAGAACATCATCAAAGAAGAACTGACCACCTGTGGCCGCACCGGCAATCGCATGGCCCACGCCATCGCCGACGGCGCCCGCGCCGTGGTCCTGCACCCTGATGCGCTGCCGTTCGGCGAGCCGGTCAATGGTCTGGAAATCATCACCAAGCGCTGCATCTATACACCGGCCAAGGGGTTTCTCGAAGAAGCCGGTTGCGCCGAGTGCCGCAAGGAAGTCGGCGAAGCATTGTTCGAAAGCCTGGAAGACTGGATGCCGGGGCGCACCGATAACTTCACGTGCCCTGAGTGCGGGCATGAAGATGACATCAACGGGTTTCTGTTCTTGCAGGAATGCGGTTTTTCCAACCTGGGTTTCATCTTCAACAACTGGCTCGAGGCCGGGTTCAAGCAAAGCTTCATCGATGAATTCGCCGATTGGCTGGATCAGCCTGTGAGTTGGGTCAAAGTCGAACTTTAAACCTGCGCCAGTCCCGTACTGTAGGAGCGAGGCTTGCCCGCGAAGGCATCGCTGCGGTACGTCAGATACACCGAGTCGATGCCTTCGCGGGCAAGCCTCGCTCCTACGGGATTTGTGTGCCAAAACCTCCGTCGATCACCGCGTCGATAATAGACAGAGTTTTACATTGAACCCGAGGGGGTGTCTGACTATAATGGCGCGCTTCCATTTTCCCGCTCGGGAGCCCCCGCGATGCTGCGTATCAGCCAAGAAGCTCTGACCTTCGACGACATTCTTTTAGTGCCCGGTTATTCCGAGGTTCTTCCTAACGAAGTCAGTCTCAAGACCCGCCTTACCCGTGGCATCGAGCTGAATATTCCACTGGTTTCTGCTGCCATGGACACCGTTACTGAAGCCCGTTTGGCAATTGCCATGGCTCAGGAAGGTGGCATCGGCATCATCCACAAGAACATGACCATCGAGCAGCAAGCTGCCGAAGTGCGTAAGGTCAAGCGGTACGAGGCCGGCGTGGTCAAGGACCCGATCACCATCGAGGCTGACGCCACGGTTCGTGAACTGTTCGAACTGACCCGCCTGCACAACATCTCCGGCGTTCCGGTACTGCACGATGGCGACCTGGTCGGCATCGTCACTTCCCGTGACGTGCGCTTTGAAAACCGTCTGGACGTCAGTGTCCGTGAAGTGATGACGCCTAAAGAGCGTCTGGTCACGGTCAAGGAAGGCGCCGACAAGAACGACGTCCGTGAGTTGTTGCACAAGCACCGCATCGAACGCGTACTGATCGTCGACGACAAATTCGCCCTCAAAGGCATGATGACCGTCAACGACATCGAAAAAGCCAAGGCTTACCCGCTGGCCAGCAAGGACGATCAAGGTCGTCTGCGCGTTGGCGCTGCGGTCGGTACCGGTAAAGACACCGGTGACCGCGTAGCTGCCCTGGTCCACGCGGGTGTTGACGTGGTAGTGGTCGACACTGCTCACGGTCACTCCAAAGGCGTGATCGACCGCGTTCGCTGGGTCAAGCAGAACTTCCCTGAAGTGCAGGTCATCGGCGGCAACATCGCCACCGGCGCTGCCGCCAAGGCCCTTGCCGAAGCCGGCGCTGACGCAGTCAAGGTCGGTATCGGCCCTGGCTCGATCTGCACCACCCGTATCGTCGCCGGTGTCGGCGTCCCGCAAATCAGTGCCATCGCCAACGTAGCCGCTGCCCTTGAAGGCACTGGTGTTCCGTTGATCGCCGACGGCGGCATCCGTTTCTCCGGTGACCTGTCCAAGGCCATCGTTGCCGGTGCCTCCTGCGTGATGATGGGCTCGATGTTCGCCGGTACTGAAGAAGCACCGGGCGAGATCGAACTGTTCCAGGGCCGTTCGTACAAGGCTTACCGCGGCATGGGTTCGCTGGGCGCCATGTCCCAGGCTCAAGGTTCCTCCGACCGTTACTTCCAGGACTCCTCGGCAGGCGCCGAGAAACTGGTTCCGGAAGGCATCGAAGGGCGTGTTCCGTACAAGGGCACCCTGAGCGCCATCATCCATCAACTGATGGGCGGCCTGCGTTCCTCGATGGGTTACACCGGCAGCGCCGACATCGAAGAAATGCGCACCAAGCCTGAGTTCGTGCGGATCACCGGCGCTGGCATGGCCGAGTCCCACGTTCACGACGTGCAAATCACCAAAGAAGCGCCAAACTACCGCGTAGGTTGAGGCTTCAAGCAAATCGTTAAGCAACCGGGGCTGTTCTATTCAGCCCCGAGTTGTTTCTGAATCACGACTGTTTCTGAATTATCTAGACGAGACTGAATCATGGCCCTCGACATTCACGCTCACCGTATCCTGATCCTCGACTTCGGTTCCCAGTACACCCAGCTGATCGCCCGCCGCGTGCGTGAAATCGGCGTGTACTGCGAACTGCATCCGTTCGACATGGACGACGAAGCGATTCGCGAATTCGCTCCAAAAGGCGTCATTCTCGCCGGCGGCCCCGAGTCCGTGCACGTAGCCGACAGCCCGCGCTGCCCGCAAGCGGTGTTTGACCTGGGCGTACCGGTCTTCGGTATCTGCTACGGCATGCAAACCATGGCTGAACAGCTGGGTGGCAAGGTCGAAGGTTCCGAGCTGCGTGAGTTCGGTTATGCCCGCGTTGACGTGGTCGGCAAGAGCCGTCTGCTCGATGGCATCGAAGACCATATCGACGCCGATGGCCTGTTCGGTCTCGACGTGTGGATGAGCCACGGTGACAAGGTCACCAAGATGCCGGAAGACTTCCACATCCTGGCCAGCACCCCGAGCTGCCCGATTGCCGGCATGTTCAACGATGCACGCGGCTACTACGGCGTGCAGTTCCACCCGGAAGTGACCCACACCAAGCAGGGCGGTCGCATCCTCTCGCGCTTCATCCTCGACATCTGCGGCTGCGAAGCCCTGTGGACGCCTTCGAAGATTGCTGAAGACGCCATCGCCCAAGTCCGCGCCCAGGTTGGCACCGACAACGTGTTGCTCGGCCTGTCCGGCGGCGTTGACTCCTCGGTGGTTGCCGCGCTGCTGCACAAGGCTATCGGCGACCAGTTGACCTGCGTCTTCGTCGACAACGGCCTGCTGCGCCTGCACGAAGGCGAGCAAGTGATGGCCATGTTCGCCGAGAACATGGGCGTCAAGGTGATTCGCGCCAACGCTGAGGACCAGTTCCTCGACAATCTGGCAGGCGAAAGCGACCCAGAGAAGAAGCGCAAGATCATCGGCCGTACCTTCATCGACGTGTTTGATGCCCAATCCAACAAACTGGACAACATCAAGTACCTCGCCCAAGGCACAATTTACCCGGACGTGATCGAATCGGCTGGCGCCAAAAGCGGCAAGGCCCACGTGATCAAGTCGCACCACAACGTGGGCGGCCTGCCGGAAGAAATGAACCTCAAGCTGGTTGAACCCCTGCGCGAGCTGTTCAAGGACGAAGTCCGTCGTCTGGGCCTGGAACTGGGCCTGCCGTACGACATGGTCTACCGTCACCCGTTCCCGGGACCGGGCCTTGGCGTTCGCATTCTGGGTGAAGTGAAGAAAGAATACGCCGACCTGCTGCGTCGCGCCGACCACATCTTCATCGAAGAACTGCGTAAAGCCGACTGGTACCACAAGGTCAGCCAGGCGTTCGTAGTGTTCCAGCCAGTGAAATCGGTTGGCGTAGTGGGCGATGGCCGTCGTTACGCCTGGGTCGTGGCCCTGCGTGCCGTGGAAACCATCGACTTCATGACCGCACGTTGGGCACACCTGCCTTACGAACTGCTGGAAACTGTCAGCGGCCGGATCATCAATGAAATCGAAGGCATCTCTCGTGTGACTTACGACGTGTCCAGCAAGCCGCCGGCGACGATTGAGTGGGAGTGATGCCCCCGGCCTCAGGGCCGATCGGCTGAAACAAAAAACGCCTGGTGCTTATGTACCAGGCGTTTTTTTTGAGTTTTTCATAGTGCTCTGGAGCGAACAGCCACTCAGTCATGCTGACTGGAATTTTTGTTTTTGGTTGGAAAGCACCGAAGCAAGAGCCGTTGTTCTCAATAGATCGTAAAGGCTGGCGTAGGTATTAGAGAAACTGTGATCGAATCAAATCCGTATCGAACGGCGTTATCCCTTGCTCAGGTGCAAACACCGCCTGTGCCTGCTGCGGCGAAGCCACTCGTTCTCCGCGTGCTCGAACATGCAAGTCGAACAGGGTTTCCAAGTCCGGCCGTGGTGTATGCACCAAAGCCCGCAGCATCAAGGATACCCCACTGAGGTTGTTCCCGACGTTGTTCCACCGCGGCGATGAAGTGAGCCCTAGATCGGCCCAAATCATGCGTCGTTCCTGCAAATCCATCACGAAGGGCAGACAGATCACTGTGTCGGATGCGATATCGACACGGTCGAATACGGATCGCGGCTCGAATACTTCACCCGACGCCGTGTCGGCGCGGGCCATCCAGCCTGCGAAGCATTCTGGAAGATCGCAGTACGGCTGCTCGGTGTAGGAGTTGATGGACGTGACGACGTAGCGAATACCCCTGTCGACGAGGGCATCTATGTCGAGGTCGATGAACTCCGAAGCTCCGTCGGGCGCGTCGACGATGTCGCCGCTGTGGTAGCCGCCGTAATCCTTCAGGTTGTAGTACGCGACCGTTTGTTTGAATACGAAGTTGGCGTCGAAAAATGCGGCGGACAAGTCGATGTCCGTGCGCCCGGTGCCATTCTTCCACCACAAGAACAGGCGAATGAAACGTGTATCAGGCATAGGCAACCGACTGCCTCGCACCAGCGTACGTAGCGACTTCGATGAGGCACGCTGCGCCAGCGGCACCTTGTATTCGCGTAATGCTGGATCGATGAAACAGCGACCTAGTGGCGGCAGCGATGCAAAACGCATTACAAGCGCGCTTTCGCAGATTCGGGCTGCGCGAGCCAACACTTCGGGTGTGAGAGGTTCGCGGCGATCCTTGATGCCATAGACCTTGGCGAATGCACCTTTCGGGGTAAAGGCCCGCAGGGGCAGGGGGCGCGGAGCGCGTACTTGGGCCAGCAACTGCAGCAGGATAGGTGACGACACTTGTGTCGCAACAGCCTCGAATGCGTCGAGAACCGACTCGGGGTCCGTCGCGCGCCGCAGGGTCGCGTCCAGCCGTCGTGCGAGCTCACCAGGACGGCTCTGTAGTATGGGCATAAGCGTGGCGATGTCGCGCTGGGCAAGCAGTGTTTCGACACGTGAACCAAATGTGGCTGGCGCCTCGTTGCGACGCGCTGCCGTGATGGCGGCTAGCGCTCGTGGGTACTTGTCGGCGTAGTCGCCCGGATGCAGTACTTCAGCCAGACGCTTCCAGCGCTCGGCATGGCGCATCACGTCTTCTGCGGCGTTAGGTATGTGGTCGAGCAGGCGTAACAGCAGGCGGCGGACCGAGCGCTTCATCGCTGTGAAACGTGTCGAAGCTGTCGTCAGTGACACGTCTCCTCCATTCAGCGCGACCGCGAGTCGTAGCACATCAGTCGCCGTTTCGACGTTGCGCTCCAGGAATGCGTCCACCCGTGCATCGCCGGCTACATGCAGGATAAGTGCGCCGCCAACCTGCGCACGGATCTCCCGGAAAGGGATAGCCTCGGGCAGCAGACGGAACACATCGCTTTTGTACTCTCGGACAAACCAGACGACATCAACAGTTTCCTCTTCGGAAAGTGAGGTGCGCGATGAAACCAGCGGCTCGAGCAGTGACTCGAACTCAGGGATGCTTCCCGGTTCAATAACCCAGGGTATGAAGTTGCCTTCAAGCAGTGGAGGTCGAGATTCTTCAGTCGGTGGTAAACGCCGAAGCGTGAGGTAATGCATGACGGCGTTAAGGTACAACTCCGCCTCTGTGGCCGTCAGAACCTGCTCTGGAAAGTCAGGATAAAACGGCCGGTGGTGCACATGAGCGCCACTCCTCCGCCGAAGGACTCCGACAATGTCGTGCAGCCAGTGCTTGAGTTCTGTCGCTGACAACATGCCGATTTGCTCAATCAGAGGCTCTGATAGTACGCATCGGAACGCCGCGACTTCCCGGACAGCCGACGCGACCTGAGCGCGCGTGGCACCGCCAGTGCCCATCGGAACGTGAACTTTGGTACGGCGACGCAGGAACAGCTCCTGATTCATCCTTGATTTTCTCCCTTGGCCGCCGTCGTGAATGAGCTGCAGCATCGTTTTACAGCTGATGTAAAAACGCCTGCAAGAAGCAGGCGCGGTGTGGAGAGCGAAACCCCTAGGTCATAGGAGGTTTAGAAGGAAGGTGTTCCATAGCCACGAAGGCATTCTACGGGAGGTTGTTTCTGTTTGTCAGGTTGCTGCAAACCTCAACGGTAACAAGCTGCTTCGCCAGAAGAATAGGGGCTGATGAGCGACAAGTCGCTTGTCCATCGTCCAGACAAGTGGCGGCGTTATTCGTCAAGTGTGCCTTCAAGGTCGGCATAGTTCCCAGTCCCGACTGCTGCCGGATTTGCGATGGAGAGAAGCGCCGACCGCATCCACGCGGGAGCTTGGACCGCGGTAGATGCGAGCGTCTTTTTATCGTTGGGAGAGAGATGAGGTGCCGCGATCTGTGCACGCTTGGCCGCGCGCGCCGGCCCAATATGACGAAGCGCCTGGACGACGGCCCCGGCCAAGCTGCCCGGAGCAATCAAATGCTTATCCGCCCGCGTGGTCGTTGCCACCGTGCGCGGCGATGAACATGGCGACGGCCGACCGGCAATAGGATTCGATTTCGTTGTCGTCCTCTGCTCTCGCCTCATCGAAGCGCGCGATAATCAGGAGATCGGATCCTTTGAAAAGCGCGGCAAACAAGCGGGCGGACTGAAGAGGATCGGGCACGCTCAGAACCGCCTTCGCGTGCAACTGACGTAACAGGGTCTCGATTTGGGCGATGACATAGGCGGGGCCGGCTTCATATTGGCGCTTGCTTAACGACTTTTGATTCGTCTTGTCGGCCATGATCATGGCTTCGACACTGCGCACGTCCGGGCTCAACAGCGTGCGAAGCAGGGTTGATCCCACCGCCATGAGCTGATCTTCGGCCGAACCGTCGAAGCCTTCAAAAAGGGCCTGTGGTGCAAACTGCTGGCAGTGGGCCGCGATGGCCGCGCTGAACAGCGCCTCCTTGTTCTCGAAGTGCCGATAGATGCTTAGCTTGGATATCTTCGCCCGCTGGGCGACCTTGTCCATTGTCGTCGCTTGAAAACCCAATTCCACAAAAAGTTCGCACGCAGCGTCGACTATCGTTTGGCCAAGCGCCTCGTTGGCGGGCCGGCCGCGCCGGGCCTGACTGTTTTCGGTCATAAAAATTCCAGTACTTGACAGTATTCTAATTCTTGAATTAGGGTACTTCAAAGTATCTTAAGTGTGCAAGCCAATCTCCCTTCATCCACAACACGGAGCCCATCACCATGAATGACGTCATCATCATTGGCGGCAGCTTTGCCGGGCTTGCCGCCGCCCTGCAGCTCGGCCGTGCCCGCCGAAAGGTCACCGTTCTCGATACCGGCCTGCCGCGCAATCGCTTCGCCGACCACTCGCATGGCCTGCTCGGCCACGACCACAAGCCACCGCTGGAGATCCTGGCCGAGGCGCGGCAGCAGCTGGCGCGCTATCCGACGGTCAGGCTGGTCACTGCTCGGGCCGAGAGCATCTCCGGCGCCATCGACGATTTCTCCGTCCTCACTGGCGATGGGGAAAGCCTCAGGGCGCGCCGCCTGATCCTGAGCTATGGCGTCGCCGACCAGATGCCTGAAGTTCCCGGCTTTGCCGAAGGCTGGGGCACCTCCATCGTGCCCTGCCCCTATTGTGACGGCTTTGAAGTTGCCGGCCGGCATTGGGGCCTCGTCTGGTCCGGCCCGCCGTCGCACAACTACGTCAGGCTGTACCACGACTGGACCGACACATTAACGGTCTTCGCCAATGGTCACGACATACCACCCGACATCCGGGCCGATCTGGCGCGCCGCGGCATCCCTGTCGTCGATGGCCGGATCACCGAAATCGACCATGACGAGAGCCATAACGCCACCGTTAGGCTCGACGCCGGCCCCCCTGTCGCGGTCGACATCCTGTTCGCGCATCCGCGCAACAAGCCGTCCGCACGCCTGCATGAATCGCTGGGCCTCACCACGGTCGATACGCCCCTGGGCATCGCCCTCAAGGTCGACGAGCGCCGCGAAACCAGCATGCCCGGCATCTACGCCGCGGGCGACCTGGCAAACCCCCTCATGGCCTCGGTCACCCTGGCAACATCGCTCGGCGCGACGGCGGGTATCTCCGCCCAGCAGTCGATGCTGGTTTGAGAGCACAGATTCCCTTCTTCGGTTGCGTCGTCGCTTTCGAAGAGGTTGGCGTAGATCGGCGCGGTGAAGGACGGATCGTCGAGTTTGACGGAATGGTAGGAGCGGTTGTCCTTCGAGGTACGGCGCCAGGTGGCACCGATCTCGGTCTGGTGCCTTATCGCTGCTGGAGGCGGGTTAAGAACGAATCAAAACGAGGAGATGTCATGACAGAGCAAAATGCCTATCAGGTCGCCGACTGGAATGGCCAAAGCGGAGAGTACTGGGTCGCCAACCAGGCCCGGCTCGACGCCATGTTTGCGGTGTTCGGCCAGGCCGCGATCGAAGCCGCCGCGCCCGCGACGGGTGAGCGCGTGCTGGACGTCGGCTGCGGCGCGGGCGCGTCGAGTCTGGCTCTGGCCGCCCGCGTCGGCGCGGGCGGCCATGTGCTGGGCGTGGACATATCCAAACCGCTGATCGGCCGAGCGCGCGCGCTTGCGCCACAGGATACGCCGGCCCAGTTCCGGGTAGCCGACGCCAGCAGCGCCGAGCTGCCCGAGGGCGCGTTCGACATCCTGTTCTCGCGTTTCGGAGTGATGTTCTTCGACGATCCGACAGGGGCGTTCGCCCATATGCGACGCGCGCTCCGGCCGGGCGGGCGGGTCGCTTTCGTCTGCTGGCGCGGCGTGGCCGAGAACGATTGGGTGCGCTTGCCGATGGGAGCGATCAAGGGCATCGTCCCACCGACCGCACCGCCTGATCCCGGAGCACCCGGCCCATTCTCGTTCGGCGATCGGGGGCGGGTGGCACGCATCCTGACAGCAGCCGGCTTCACCGATGTCACTATCACGCCCTTCGATGTTTCCATCCCGTTCGGCGAGGGCGGGACGCGGGACGCGGCGATCGACGACGCGGTGAAGATGGCGTTCGAGGGCGGCCCGCTGTCGCTTGTGCTCGCGGATCAGCCCGACGACATCCGCGCCCACGCCTGGGCCGCGGTTCGTGCCGCCTTCGCGGGCCTCCCCGGCGAGCGGTCGGTTATGATCGACGGCGCGGCGTGGATCGTCATGGCACGCAATCCGGCAAGCTGACAGGGATTAATAGGGGAGATGCCCCCGCTCGGAAGCTTGTCACGCCGACGGACATGAAGGACAAGTCGACCTTCCGCTATTTCCATTCTGTGGCCACTGCCCGCGTCGATCATGCAGCGTCGAAGGACAAGGAGATCGCCCAATGTGTTTCGTCTGCTCGATGCATTACCTCCTTGCGCGGATACGGCACTGCACGCCTACTGCAAAGGGCACAATGGCAGGCAGGAGCAGGCGGGAAATTTCGAGCGATCTCGACTGTAACTGATCGTCCCTAACACCTGAAGGCCCCGTGAACCCGAGTTCACGGGGCCTTTTGCGTTTCAGCGCCGGGCCACATCCGAAAAGTAGAACTTATCCAGCGTATGCCGCGACTCGGTGTACTCGAACTGTCGGCCATCCTGCAAAAACGTCTGGTTACTGACCACTATCACATGGCTCTGGCCGTCGAGGTCCAGGTGTTGCTGGTCGTCCTTGCTGCGGGGCACCGCTTCGATGGTGCGCTGGGCGTAGGCGATTTGCAGTTGCAGGGTCTGTTCGATGAAGGCGTAGATCGATTGTTCGGCGATGTCGCGGGACAAGCCGGGAATCACGTCGCTGACGAAATGGTTGATGTCGAGGATCACCCGTTTGCCGTCGATCCGCCGCACGCGTTTGATCCGCGTGATCAGGCTGCCTTCTGCAGCCTTGATGTGTTCGAGCAGCGGGCCTTCGAGGGAGATTTGTGTGAACTCGACCACCTCGGTGCTGACGTCGTTTCCCAGTCGCGGGTAGGTTTCCTGGAAACTGACGATGCCGCCCAGTTGAAACTCGATCGGGTTGGTCGACAGCACGAAGGTGCCTTTGCCGTGGACTTTCTGGGCGAAACCACGCTCCTGCAATTGCTCGATGGCCTTGCGCACGGTGCCGCGACTGGCCTGGTAGCTGTCCATCAGTTCGGTTTCGGACGGCAATCGGGCGCCGCGTTCCAGACGTTCGGTCGTGATGCTGGCAAGCAGATCGCTGTAGATCTGGTTGTATTTACTCATGGGGATGGCTCTGTGCCGCGCTGTGCTCAAGGTTTTGAACCTTAAGGGCAGGGTAGGGGTTTGTCCATGCGGGTTTAGGTTTCTTTGACTTTTGAGGTAGGAAATATCGCCGCTTGTCGGGTTCAGGATAAACAAAACCAAACTCGTCTGTACGAGTTGTTGCAATAACTCGTACAGACGAGTACTTTTCGCTTCGGCGTGCTGCCAATAACAAAAAACTACAGCGGAAGAATAAGCATGAGCCACGACTATCCGAATATCGTCACTGAGCTGCTGCACAGCCTCGGTGGCAGCGATAACCTCGAGCAGGCCGCGCATTGCGTCACACGCTTGCGCCTGGCCCTCAAGGACCCGAGCCTGGTTAACAGCGCCACGCTGAACCAGATCGATCTGGTCAAAGGTTCGTTCTATACCGGCGGCCTGTTCCAGGTAGTCGTCGGCCCCGGCGAAGTGGAAAAGGTCTACGCCGAGCTGCGTCGACAAACCGGTCTTGCCGTTTCAACCATCGCCGACGTCAAACAGAAAAGCGCCGACAAGATCCACCCGATGCAGCGATTGGTGCGGGTGTTTTCCGACGTGTTCATGCCGATCCTTCCGGCGCTGATCATTGCCGGCCTGCTGATGGGCATCAACAACCTGATTGGCGCCAAGGGCATGTTCATCGAGGGCAAGACCCTGCTGGACGCCTACCCCAAGCTTGACGGGCTTTGGAGCCTGATCAACCTGATGGCCAACACCTCGTTTGTGTTTCTCCCGGCACTGGTGGGCTGGTCGGCGGCCAAGCGCTTTGGCGGCAGCGAAATCCTCGGCATCGTGCTCGGCCTGATGCTGGTGCACCCGGATCTGCTCAACGCCTGGAACTACGGCAAAGCGGTGGCGGGGTTGGAGGGGCAGAGCCTGCCGTATTTCGACATCCTCGGTATGTTTCAGATCGAAAAAGTCGGTTATCAGGGGCAAATCCTGCCGATCCTGATGGCGGCCTATGTGATGAGCGTCATCGAAAAATGGCTGCGGGCGCGAGTGCCTAACGCCGTGCAATTGCTGGTGGTGCCGATCACCACCATCGTTGTCACCGGCGTGCTGGCGCTGGCGGTGATTGGCCCGGTGACCCGCCACCTGGGGATTCTCATTACCGAAGGTGTGGTGACCCTGTTCGACCTGGCGCCCATGGTCGGCGGCGCGATTTTCGGCCTGCTCTACGCACCGCTGGTGATCACCGGCATGCACCACATGTTTCTCGCGGTCGATCTGCAATTGATCTCCACCCAGGGTGGCACTTTCATCTGGCCGATGATCGTCATGTCCAACCTCGCCCAAGGCAGCGCGGCACTGGCGGTGTTCTACATGACCCGGAGTGTGCGCGATAAAAGCATGGCCTCGACCTCGGCGATTTCTGCCTACTTCGGCATCACTGAACCGGCGATGTTCGGGGTCAACCTGCGCTACAAATTTCCGTTCTATGCGGCCCTGATCGGCTCGGCCCTGGGCTGCATCTTCCTGTCGATGAACAAGGTCCAGGCTTCGGCGATCGGCGTCGGCGGCTTGCCCGGTTTCATCTCGATCATTCCGCAGTTCATTCCGATGTTTGTGGTTGGGATGGTGATTGCCATGGTCGTGCCGTTTGTTCTGACCTGCGGGTTGAGCATGAGGATTGTTCGGCCCGGGTATCGGGTTGCCTGACAGATCGCATTCGCGGGCAAGCCTCGCTCCTACATTGGAATGCAAAACCCTGTAGGAGCGAGGCTTGCCCGCGAAGAGGCCCCCAAGGCCAGTACAAAACTTACTGAAGGAATCCCGCCATGCAAGACTGGCAACGTTCGGTGATCTATCAGATCTACCCGAAGAGTTTTCACAGCCACGCCGGCAACCCCACGGGGGATTTGCTCGGCGTCGTGGCCAAGCTCGACTACCTGCACTGGCTGGGTGTCGATTGCCTGTGGATCACGCCGTTCCTGCGTTCGCCCCAGCGCGACAACGGTTACGACATCAGCGACTACTACGCCATCGATCCAAGCTACGGGACCATGGCCGACTGCGAGTTGCTGATCGCCGAGGCGGGCAAGCGCGGGATCAAATTGATGCTCGACATCGTGGTCAATCACACCTCGATCGAACACACCTGGTTCCAGCAGGCCCGCAGCAGCCTCGACAACCCTTACCGCGATTTCTACATCTGGCGCGACCAGCCCAATAACTGGGAATCCAAGTTCGGCGGTTCGGCCTGGGAGTACGAAGCCCAGACCGGTCAGTATTACCTGCACCTGTTCGACCACACGCAGGCCGACCTGAATTGGGACAACCCCAAGGTGCGCGCCGAAGTGTTCAAGATGATGCGCTTCTGGCGCGACAAAGGCGTGGGTGGTTTCCGTCTGGATGTGATCAATCTGATTTCCAAACCAGCGGACTTTCCGGAGGACAACAGCGACGGTCGGCGCTTCTACACCGACGGCCCGAACGTTCACGACTACTTGCAGCAGATGCACCGTGAAGTGTTCGAAGGCCATGACCTGATCAACGTCGGCGAGATGTCGTCCACCAGCCTGGAACACTGCATTCGCTATTCGCGGCCGGAGTCGAAAGAGCTGTCGATGACCTTCAACTTTCATCACCTGAAAGTTGATTACCCGAACCTGCAGAAGTGGGTTCGTGCCGATTTCGATTTCCTTGCACTCAAGCGCATCCTCTCCGACTGGCAGACCGGCATGCAGGCTGGCGGCGGCTGGAACGCGCTGTTCTGGTGTAACCACGACCAGCCGCGTGTGGTCTCGCGTTTTGGTCACGACGGTGAGCATCGGGTGGTATCGGCGAAGATGCTCGGCACGGCGCTGCATTTCCTGCAGGGCACGCCGTTTGTATATCAGGGCGAAGAACTGGGCATGACCAATCCGGGCTTCGATCACATCGATCAGTACCGCGACGTCGAAACCCTGAACATCTTCCGGCTCAAGCGCGAGGCCGGTAGCAGCGACGTCGACAACATGGCGGCGATCATGCAGAAGTCCCGGGACAACGGTCGCACGCCGATGCACTGGAACGCTGAGCCGAACGCTGGCTTCAGCGTGGTCGAACCCTGGATCGGCGTGCCGGCCAACGTGGCGCAGATCAACGTCGCTCACCAACTCGACGATCCGGATTCGGTGCTGCATCACTATCGACAGTTGATTGCGCTGCGCCGTAGTGAAACGTTGATGTCCGACGGCGTGTATCGGCAGTTATTGCCTGAGCACACGAAAATCTGGGCGTATGTGCGTGAAGGCCATGGCGAGCGTTTGCTGGTGCTGAACAACTTCTATGGCGCGCCGTGCGAAGTCGAGCTGCCGCCAGAAGTGATCAACGAATCGATGGTGCAATCTCTGCTTATCAGTAACTACCCGGACTGCCCGCCGCGCAATCGGCAGGTGTTTCTACGGCCCTATGAGTCGTTCGTTCTGCGCCTGACTGACCACTAAAAAACACTAATTCAAAAAACACGCAGAACGCTGCGCGGGGGAGTTTTGCGCGCCGTTTTTTGCTGCATCACACAATAAAAATAATGAGGTGGTTCTTGAAAACAACAATAAATCGCAGCCTTGTAGCGGCGGGCGTGTACCTGGCATTACCGTTATCGGCCCATGCGCTGGAGTTCGCCGGCTATGTGCGTAGCGGTGTCGGCACCTCGGTCAACAGCAGTTCGCAGTCATGTTTTCAATTGCCGGGTGCGCAGTCGAAATACCGCCTCGGCAACGAGTGCGAACAGTATGCGGAGCTGGAGTTGCGTCAGGATCTGTTCACGCTGGACGACGGCTCGGTGCTCAGTGTCGACGGCATGGCCTCGCTGTATAACCAATACGACCGAAGCCTGACGTTCAACGGTGACAACGGCTCG
Organism: Pseudomonas sp. GM102; assembly: GCF_000282555.1. Classification (NCBI taxonomy): domain Bacteria; kingdom Pseudomonadati; phylum Pseudomonadota; class Gammaproteobacteria; order Pseudomonadales; family Pseudomonadaceae; genus Pseudomonas; species Pseudomonas sp. GM102. The sequence goes on from NZ_AKJB01000083.1 coordinate 79,964, forward strand.
GTACGCATGCCGCAGTTGTATGCGCAATGGTCGAACATGCCCAGCCTCAACGGCGGTTCACTGTGGGCCGGTCGGCGTTACTACAAACGGAACGATATCCACATTTCCGACTTCTACTACTGGAACCAGAGCGCCACCGGCGGCGGTATCGAAGATGTGCTGATCGGTGATCTGAAGTACAGCTACGCCTTCTCGCGCAAGGACAACCTGTACCAGAAGGACTACATCAACCGTCACGATTTCAACGTCGCCGGCTTCAACACCAACCCTGGCGGTGAGCTGGAGTTCGGCCTGAGCTACATCGACAAACCCGACAGCCGCGACGCTCACCACGGTTGGGCGATTACCACCCAGCATGTGCAGAAGGGCTTTCTGGGGGGCAAGAATAAACTGGCCTTTCAGTACGGCGAAGGTCCCGGGACCGGGTTGGGCTATACCGGTAACGTGAGGCTGGACGACAGTAGTAAAAGCTATCGCGTGGTGGAGTTCTTTGACTGGCAAGTGACGCCGCGTTTCGGCGGGCAGGTCGAAGCGGTCTACCAGAAAGACATTCGCCCGGACGGCGCCGACCAGAACTGGATTTCCCTTGGGATTCGCCCGGCGTATGCGATCACCGAGCAGTTCAAACTGGTGACCGAACTGGGCCACGATCAGGTTGAAGCCACGGGCGGGACGCGCAAGCTGAGCAAGTTCACCTTCGCCCCGACGTGGTCGCCCAAGGGCCCGGATTTCTGGGCGCGCCCCGAGGTGCGTCTGTATTACACCTATGCGAGCTGGAACGAGGCGGCCAAGCGGGCGGCCAATGAACTGGCGGCGGGTTCGGCGTTGTCCGACACCGGCGCCTTCGGCACGGCGCGACACGGTTCGAACGTCGGATTGCAGGTCGAGTATTGGTGGAAATAAGCGATGCTGTCGGAGCCTCGCGCTCCATCGGCACTTCAAAGAACAAAACAGCAGGTGACGTCATGGCCACACCCCAACAATTGCAACTGCTGGCACCCTTGTCCGGCGTGCTGATGCCGCTGGATCAGGTGCCCGATCAGGTGTTTTCCAGTCGCGTGATCGGCGATGGTCTGTGCATCGATCCGACCTCAAACACCTTGTGCGCGCCGCTGGCTGGCGTGATCAGCAATGTGCAGGCCAGTGGGCATGCCGTCAGCATCACCGGGGAAAACGGCGTGCAAGTGCTGATGCACATTGGCCTCGATACGGTGAACCTGGCGGGGAAGGGGTTTACCCGGTTGGTGGAAGAGGGCGAACGGGTCGACGTCGGGCAGTCGCTGATCGAATTCGATGCCGACGTTGTCGCGTTGAATGCCCGCAGCCTGCTGACGTTAATGCTGGTGGTCAGCGGTGAACCCTTCACCTGGCTGGTGCCCGAAACGGGAGTGGTGGACAGCGGCCAGCCATTGTTGAGTATGCACGGTGCCGGGCAAACATCGGATGAAGGGTTGCCGGAGGAGGGCGAGGCGCTGTTTTCCAAACCGGTGACGCTGGCCAATCCGAACGGCTTGCATGCGCGTCCGGCGGCAGTGTTTGCTCAGGCTGCCAAAAGGTTCTCGGCAAGTATTCATCTGCATAAACAGCAGGAGAGCGTGAACGCGAAATCCCTGGTGGCGATTATGACGTTGCAGACCGCTCACGGCGATGTAGTGCAAGTCAGCGCGGCTGGCCCGGATGCCGCAGCGGCGATCAGTACGCTGACCGAGCTGTTACTGACCGGCTGCGGTGAGGCGGGAGCGGCCTCGGCGCCGGTTGAGGTGAGTCAGGCCGAGGCCTCATCGCTGAAGGTTTTACGCGGGGTTTGCGCCTCCGCCGGGTCGGCGTTTGGCCGCGTTGTGCAGATCGCTGAACCCTGCCTGGAAGTGAATGAACTTGGCACTACCGCGCTGGCTGAACGCGATCACTTGGCCCGGGGCCTGGCTGAGGCGCGACAAGCCTTGCAACAGCTACGCGACAATGCCATGGGCAACGCGCAGGCCGATATTTTCAAGGCTCACCAGGAACTGCTCGAAGACCCGGGTTTGCTGGAGGTGGCCCATGTGCTGATCGACGAAGGCAAAAGCGCGGCATTCGCTTGGCGCGCGGCCACCGAGTCGGCGGCGACCTTGTTCAAGGGCTTGGGCAACGCCCTGCTGGCGGAGCGGGCGGCGGACTTGGCGGATGTTGGTCAGCGGGTACTCAGGTTGATTCTCGGCGTAGAAGATCGTGCAATGGAGTTGCCGGACGGGGCGATTCTGATTGCCGAGCAACTGACGCCCTCCCAGACGGCTGGCCTGGACACGCGCAAGGTGCTGGGGTTCGCCACGGTGGGCGGCGGCGCTACCAGCCATGTCGCGATTCTGGCCCGGGCCGCTGGCCTGCCGGCGATTTGCGGGTTACCGGTTCAGATCCTGACACTGATCAATGGCACCCAGGTGTTGCTCGATGCCGACAAGGGCGAGCTGCAGCTGGATCCTGATCTGGCCGCCATCGAACAGTTGCAAGCCAATCGTCAACTGCAAAAGCAACGCCAGCAATACGAGCTGGCGAACGCAGGGCTGGCCGCCTGTACCCGCGACGGGCATCACTTTGAAATCACCGCCAATATCGCGTCCTTGGCCGAAGCCGAACAGGCCATAGCGCTGGGCGGCGACGGCGTCGGTCTGCTGCGTTCGGAGTTTCTTTATCTGGATCGCAACCATGCGCCGAGCCATGACGAGCAGGCCTCCACCTACAGCGCCATCGCCCGCGCCCTTGGGTCGGCGCGCAACCTGGTGGTGCGAACCCTGGATGTCGGCGGTGACAAACCCTTGGCCTATGTGCCGATGGAGCGCGAAACCAATCCGTTCCTGGGCATGCGCGGCATTCGTTTGTGCCTGGAGCGTCCGCAACTGTTGCGCGATCAGTTCAAGGCGATTTTGAGCAGCGCCGGGCTGGCTCGCCTGCACATCATGCTGCCGATGGTCGCGCAGCTGTCGGAGTTGCGGCTGGCTCGCCAGCTACTTGAAGAAGAGGCGCTGGCATTGGGCCTGACTGAACTGCCGAAGCTGGGGATCATGATCGAAGTACCCGCCGCGGCACTGATGGCTGACCTGTTTGCGCCCGAAGTGGATTTCTTCTCCATCGGCACCAACGACCTGACCCAATACACCCTGGCCATGGACCGCGATCACCCACGGCTGGCCAGTCAGGCCGACAGTTTTCATCCTTCGGTATTGCGCTTGATCGCTACCACCGTGAAAGCCGCCCACGCCCATGGCAAATGGGTGGGAGTATGCGGTGCCCTGGCTTCGGAAAACCTGGCGGTGCCGCTGTTGCTGGGGCTTGGCGTGGATGAGTTGTCGGTGAGCGTGCCGTTGATTCCGGCGATCAAAGCGGCGGTTCGCGAAGTGGACCTGCTGGACTGCCAAGCCATCGCCCAGCAAGTGCTGGGGCTGGAGAGTGCCGAGCAAGTGCGCGAGGCATTGCGGCTGCACCATGAGGCAACGGTCGATACTTCACTGGTTCTGGAGAACTGAGCATGTTAGAGAAAATGCAGCGGGCGTTCTGGAAAGCGTTGACCCCGGATCTGGTGGTGGACGAACCGAAAATGGAGACTCAGCCTGTTGGCGGTTTGGCCGCGAACATCGTCGCCGCGCTTGGCGGAGTGGATAACCTCAAATCCCAACAACCCGTGGCACTGACCAGGGTGCGGGTGGAATTGCGGGATGTGGCGCAGATGGATCGACAGGCGTTGACGGTGGCAGGGGTGCCGGGGGTGATGATGTTGGAGGATGGGGTTGTTCATCTGATCACGGGTCTTCAAGCGTAACCGGCCGTGGCGAGGGGCTGCCTGTGACGAGGGCGCTTGCTCCCGCTGGGCTGCGCAGCAGCCCCAAGATCTCCAGCTACCCCAAAACCCTGTGGCGAGGGAGCTTGCCCCCGTTCGACTGCGCAGCAGTCGCCAAACCAAACACCGCGGTATGTCTGACAAAACCGGATTGCTGATTTTGGGGCCGCTGCGCAGCCCAGCGGGAGCAAGCTCCCTCGCCACAAAAAGCCGCGCGACGCTACTCCGAAGGCCGAGCCCGCAACCGCCGCCCAATCACATCCAGCACATCACAGCCATCGCGCAATGGAATGGCGCAGAGCAATGCAAAGTCGCTGAGAATGAAGGATTCGCACTCGACTGAACCGCGCATCGACATGTTCTCAAGCACCTGCGTGACGGCGCGAATTCGGTAGTTGGCGGCGTCATACAAAACATCGAGCGGCGCGTGGGTATCGACGAACAGGGTCGGCATGTCGGTGCAGTTGCCGGTGAGCGCCATGAAGCGGTTGTCGGGGTGGGGAATTGGGTTTTCGTAGGGTGGGTCTGGCGTTAGTGTCGTCATTTGTAATTTCCATGAGTATGAATATGAGCTGCCAACGCACCCTCCTACAGGTTTGGGTGGCAGCCATGCGCAGGAGTAGGAGTACCGAGCACTCATGAACCTCGGCCACGCCGAAGCGTGTCCCGCGCACAGCCGCCGCGAACGATCTTACGGACACGAATTAAGCGCCGCAATCAAACGACAAAGCTGTTGCACCATGAGAGAGGGCTCCTACACCCTGCCACTGCATTCGCAGTGACAGCCAAAGACTATCCATGGAACTCACTTTGCACCAGTTCATGAAAACCGCTACATCTTGAAGGAAACTTCCGACGACCTTGCCCAGAAACTTCGCCGACTGTAAGACCGCCTTCGCGGGCCTCGCTCCTACGGAATCGAGGCGACCGCTAAATATGGGAAGATCCTGTAGGCAGAAAATCAGGCGCGGGGACTTTGCGGGGGATCGAGCAGGAAAGAAGTCGGGAAAGGTGGAAATGGATGTAGGGCGATTCGCTGATTAGCGGCGACTAAGTCACGTTCAGCGAAGCGGCCCTAAATTCTGTAATCGCATTGCATCAGACACATCGCGCGAGCCCCAAAAGATCGCAGCCTTCGGCAGCTCCTACAGGGTGTACGCCGATCAAATGTAGGAGCTGCCGAAGGCTGCGATCTTTTAAAGGGTTCACTACCGGCTGTGACCGTCCGCCGCGCTGCCCTTACTGTTTCTCAACCACAGGTGTATCGGCAAAAGCGGGACAGATTTATTTATTTTAATCACATTTATCGACAGTGTATCCGCTAGCCACAACTGTCAAAACAATGTTGCACTCGCGAGCACAAGTGAAGCAGTAGCTTAGCCCGACTTCCGAAGAATCAATCAAAAGTAACTCCTGCGACAACGATGTCACATCCATCACAAACATCTCTGATATCTCTGCGCCTATTGCCCCAACACACTTCACACCTAAAACATTTTCAAAGGTAATGATCCATCGTTGTTCCTGCCAATCTAGAAATTCTATAAAAATGCGCTCGTGTTCACACGTCATCTTTTCAATGGTGCCGTCTGAAACTGAAAATTCTTTCATTTTGAAATACCTGGGTGTTTCTCACCGGCAACAAAGCCAGTTCCGTGACCGAGTTGATAACCCTCAGGTCTGACTTTGATAACCTCCCTATTTCTATCCGCCTGACTCCAACTTAAATGATTAGGCTTGAGCTCCAAATGATAGTGTTCACCATGATGCCTCGCATTAAATGGCCCAGCATCTCCGGGATGACTTTCAAATCTAATAATTGTGTCCGCGTTAGGTCGCCACGTCATTCTTTGACTTCCATGTTGAGTCTGTGAAATTTTGGGCTGGACGCCTAACACTTCCGTAAGCTCGTTTGGATCTTCTGGAAATTGAGTGTAAGCCTTCGGCAGCGCCGGCTCACCCTCATCCACCTTAACGCCAGTCGTATCATCCGGCGCCCCACACGCAGGCTTATTCGGCGGCGGGCAATTCCCGCTCAACCCCAACGGATCAACCCACCCCGTCGGATTCGGCGTGTACTGATACTGGTTCAGCCCACCCGCCAGCTTGATCGGATCCGGTGTCAGATACCGACCCACCTCCGGATCATAGTACCGATGCCGGTTGTAGTGCAGACCGCTCTCGGCGTCGAAGTACTGCCCCTGGAAACGCAGTGGCTGCTCGAGCTGCTCGCCCCCTCCAAACGCCAGACGCGTGACTTTGCCGTAGGCGTTGTACTTCGCCGACCACACGATTTCGCCGCCGAAATCCGTCAGTTCCTGCGGTGTACCGAGGTGATCGAGTTGGTAGTAAAACGGGCAGGCCTTGCGCGGGCCTTTGCCGTCGAGCATCGCCAGCGGGCGGAAGCTGCCGGGTTCATAGACGTAGCTGCGGTAATGCTCTTTGCTGCTTTCAGCGATGAGCTGGTCGCCCTGCCAGAAGAACTCGGTGGTATGGCCATCGACGGTTTTGGCGATGCGGCGGCCGAAGGCGTCGTAACGGTAGCTGGCGGTGCGACCGTCCGGGCTGGTGACGCCGACCAGTCGGTGCTGACCGTCGTAGCGATACTCGGTGACGAGTTTCCGCCCGGTGCCGCGGCGCTCGCGGATGAGGTTGCCGAAGGCGTCGTAGTCGTAATGGCGGTCGCCCTGCATCAATAGGCGATTGCCTTTGACGGTCGTCGGGCCGGACCGATCCTGCATCAGCAGGTTGCCCGCCGGGTCGTGGGCGAAGCTTTCCGGCGGATCGTCGCGGGTGTGGCGGACGCGGGTCAGGCGGCTGAGCGGGTCGTATTGGTAATTGCGCTGGCCGTGGCGGGTGTCGGCGATGTGCTCGAGATTGCCGTTGGCGCTGTAGGCATAGTCGCGGCGGTACAGGTTTTTTTGCTGTTGGCTGACGGCGTGGGCCTTCAGTCGGCCCTGGTCGTCGTAGGCATATTCGCTGAGCAGCAGGCCCTGTTGGCGGTTTTGTTCGCGACCGGCGAGGAAGGTGTGCGACGTAAGCCGCGCGCCATTGAGGTCGATGGCCGTCAGCGTGCCGCCCTTGGCGTGCTGGTAGTCGAGTTTGCTGCCATCGGGCAGGCGCAGGCGGTTGAGCTGGCCGCACGCGTCGTAGCGGTAACGCAAGGTGCCCCAGCTTTGGTGTTCGGTGATCAGCCGGTCCTGGGCGTCGTACTCGAATTCCAGCGGGTGATCGTGACCGTCGTCGACGCTGGTCAGTCGGCCCAGCGAGTCGTAGCGATACTCGACCTGGATGCCGTCGGGCAGGGTCTTGACTAACAGGCGCCCGGCCGAATCCCGCTCATAAGCCGTGATCAGCTGTGAGCCGTCATCGCCGAACTCGGTTTTTTCCAGCAGGTGGCCGTTGAGGTCGTAGGCGTACGCGGTACGGCGGCCGTCGAAGCCGGTTTCCTGTCGGATCAATCCGCCGGGGGTGTAGTCCAGCCGATAGTGTTCGCCGGATTCGTTTTCGATGTCCGTGAGCAGCAGCTGCGCGTTGTCGTAGCGGTACTGGAGCTGGGTGCCGTCGGGGTTGAGGCGGCGACTGACCAGGTGCAGGTCGTCGGCGTATTCGTAGCGGGTGACGCGGCCCAGTTCGTCGCGTTCGGCGGTGATCTGACCGTAGGCGTTGTAGCTGTAGGCGCGACTGGCGCCGGTAGGCAAAGTCGTCTGGATCAGTCGGCCAACGGCATCCCATTGCGACTGCGTGACCGCGCCATGTTCGTCCTGACGGGTAATCTGCCGGCCCAACGCATCGTAGGAAAACCGCCGCACCCCACCGTCGGGCAGCGTTTCCTCGACCAGTTGCCCCAAACCGTTCCAGACGAACACATGCCGGCTGGTGTCCGGGTAGCGGATCGACAGCAACCGCCCCTGAGGGTCGTAGTGATAGTGGGTGAGCTGGCCGTCCGGATCGGTGGCCTCGGTGACATCGCCCTGGGCATTGCGCTGATACTTCCACACCGCTTTGCCGCGATACCGCGCATGCAGGAAACCGTTGCGATACTCGTAGGCCGTTGGCTCGTCTTCCGGTGGAATCAGCGCCACCAGCCGTCCGACTTCGTCATAGCGATATTCGGTGACGGCGCCGAGCGGGTCCTGCTCGGCCACCAAGCGGCCCTGTTCGTCATAGGCCTTGAGCTGTTCGCCGCCATCCAGCTCGACTTTGCGCACCAGCCGCGCCCGATCGTCGTGGACGTAAACCTCTTCGCTGCCATCGATGTTCTGGACGGTGACACTGCCCTCGTCATCCCAGACATAACGCGTGTCCATCTGCGAAAACGACGCCCAGTGGCGAACACATCTGGCCGCTTTGCCGGACCTTTCCCACTCCCAAAAGAAACTCGCCCCACCGGCCAGTTGACGCTGCAAAATCACGTGCCGGTCGTCGTAGTCGTAACGCTCGCTTTCGCCGGCGGCGTTGCTCGCCTCGACCAGTTGAGCGCATTCGTCGTAGCGGTAACTGACCAGCGTTTGCTCGGTGTGCCAGGCCTCGGCGAGGGTCTGCGCGGGGACAAACACCTGATAGTCGACGGCGATCAAATGCGCGCGGTCATAGCGCAACAGCAAGGCGCGACCGGCACCGTTGTCGAGGCGTTGGATGCGCTGCTGGCGGTCGCGAGTGATGCGCAAGCGGTTGTCGTACGCGTCGCTGATTGTCGTCAGCCGACCGTTATGAAAGTGATAAAAACGCGCGTCGTCGCCAGCCTGGGCGAGGATCAGTTCCTCGGGGTCATCGCCGAGATAAATCGCCGCCCGCGACAAACTGTTGTGGATCGCCGGGCGTTCGCGATTTGGCAACGGAAAGGTGGTGCGGCGGTTTTCGTGGTCGATCCAGATGACCTGATCGCCGTCGATTTCCAGCCGATGGGCGAGCGAATGACTCCAGCCGAAACCGAGGCCGCAGTCGATTTCTGCGGCGCTGGTGCGATAGAGCCGGGTGAAGTCGAACGGCAGGACTCCGTCCAGCGAACCATCAGTGAGAGTCAGCAGTTCTTCGCCGGTGACCATCGACACCGGGCATTTGTTGGTCGCGGTTTTATCGACGGAGTCGGCGCTGTCGCCGTTGGGGTTTTTCGCCTGATCCGGGACGTTGTCGTGGTGTTCGTTTTGCTTGAGCGTGGTGTTGCGTTTGGCATCCCAGCGCAGCTGCATGCGACCCTTTTTCAGCCCCGCGGCAACACCGCGTGCGGCGACTTTCTTATAGCGGTCGACGTACTCCATGAAGGTGCTGAGAATAGTGAAAATGGCCTCGACGAAGCGCATCGCCAGACCCGCCAGCAACGCCCCGTACTTGATCCCGCGAGCGGTGAGATAGGTTTTGGCGGCGGGTATACCGACACCCGTCCAGGCCAGTGCCAAAGCAATCAGAATATCGATCAGCACCGAGACAATGATCTGGCTGGTCACCTCTGCCGAGTTGCCGGCGATCTCGCTGGGCGGCAGCATTTCCAGCCACAGACTCGCCGTTCGTAGCAGCAAACAGAGCGCCGCTTCGTCACTGGCCAACAGTTGGATTTTTGCCATGACCTCTGGCGCCGTCTGCGCAAGCTTGGCCAATTCATCGGCGCCGCTGCCCAACCGTTCAACGAACTTGCGCGGGTCCTGAAAAATGTCCGAGAGCAGGCTGAGGCTGTCCCAAACGCCCATGACTGCCGCCCAACTGCCCGCCAGCATTCCATTGCCTACAGCAACCGCAGACGATTGCGACCACTTCGGTTTGAACGTCTTCCACTCTTCACGCAGCCAGTTGTCGAGCTCCGTGGTCAGCCCGTCGTAGGAAGAGAAAAGATCTTCAACCTGCTGCGGCGTGACTTCGTTGTGAACATGAACGCGGTAGAACTTGCCCTCTTTCCCCTGGAACGTTCCCTTGCCGTTTTTATCGAGCGTGACTGGCGTCGACTCCCCGCCCTCAACCGCAATCACATCGACCTGAATGTTGCCCAGGGGAATGTCATAAACCGACTCGAACTTGCTCTCGATGTCGAGTTTTCCGCCTTTAGGGCACTGGACGACGGTGGAGATGAATTCATCATCGTTGCTGCCGACAACGGTGCGGGAGCTGCCGAACCAGATGATCCGTTCCATGCCCATCAGCGACGGCAGATCCGCCACCTGGCTGACGTTGTCGGCGGCCCGGTTGAACCAGTGTTTGAGCTGTTCGCGATAGAGCGTCAGGGTGTCTGGAAAACTGTCGAGTTCTTGTTCGATGCGGGTGACGTGCTCCATCAACGCACCGAGCGATAGGAGGCGGGGTTAAAAATCGGTTCGAACATGAGCAATCCCTCGCGTAGAAAATCAGGCGCGGGGACTTTGCGGGGGATCAATCAGGAAAGAAGTCGGGAAAGGTGGAAATGGATGTAGGGGGATTCGCTGATTAGCGGCGACTAAATAACGATCAGCGAAGCGGCCCTAAATTCTGTAATCGAATTGCATCTGAAACATCGCACTGGATGGTTTTACGACTGCTTCGCAGCCGAACGGGGCAAGCCCCCTCGCCACAGGGTTTCATTTCATTCAATTAGCTGAGGTTGAACACACCAGACGCATTGCCAGCCATGCTTTGGCTGTGACCATCCGCCGCGCTGCCCTTACTGTTTCTCAACCGCAGGTGTATCGTATTCGCCTTTTGCAGGCTCCGCGCCTGGCTGATACGTGAGGTAGTTGAGTTCATGTCCTTTACCCGTCGACAAATACTCGGTGGTCTGGCCGGTCTTGTGGTGGTTGGCGTGGGGGCCGGTGGCGCGTCGCGTTACTGGCTGGGCAAAATGGCCGACGCTGACGCCGGTCACGACTATGAGCTAATCGCCGCACCGCTGGACGTCGAGCTGGTGGCCGGGCACAAGACCCCGGCCTGGGCGTTCGGCCCGTCGGCGCCGGGCACCGAGTTGCGCGTGCGTCAGGGCGAATGGTTGCGGGTGCGCTTCATCAATCACCTGCCGGTAGCGACCACCATTCACTGGCATGGCATCCGTCTGCCGCTGGAAATGGACGGCGTGCCGTATGTCTCGCAATTGCCGGTGCTGCCGGGCGAGTACTTCGACTATAAATTCCGCGTGCCCGACGCCGGCAGCTATTGGTATCACCCGCACGTGAATAGCAGCGAAGAGCTCGGTCGTGGATTGGTCGGCCCGCTGATTATCGAAGAGCGCGAGCCCACCGGTTTCAAATACGAAAAGACCTTGAGCCTCAAGAGCTGGCACGTCGATAAAGAGGGCGCTTTCGTCGCGTTCAGCATTCCTCGTGAAGCGGCCCGTGGCGGCACGGCGGGGGGCTTGTCGACCATCAACGGCGTCTCACAAGCGGTGATCGACTTGCCCGCCGGGCAGATCACTCGCGTACGGTTGCTCAACCTCGACAATACGCTGACGTACCGCCTCAACATCCCGGGTGTCGAAGCGCAGATCTACGCGTTGGACGGCAATCCGATTGAACCGCGCCCACTGGGCAAGGAGTACTGGCTGGGTCCTGGCATGCGCATTTGCCTGGCGATCAAGGCACCGCCGGCCGGTGAGGAACTGTCCCTGCGCAATGGCCCGGTACGCCTGGGCACCTTCCGTTCAGTGGCGAACACCGATGCGCCAACCGAGTGGCCGCCAGCGCTGCCCGCCAACCCGGTGGCCGAGCCGGATCTGGCCAATGCCGAGAAACTCAACTTCAATTTTGAATGGGTAGGCTCGGTGTCGGTCAATGTCGAAAACGGCAAGCCGCCAAGCCTGTGGCAGATCAACGGCAAGGCTTGGGACATCACCGACAAGACCTGCGCCGATCGGCCGATTGCCAAGCTCGAAAAGGGCAAAAGCTATATTTTCGAATTGAAGAACATGACTCAGTATCAACATCCGATCCACCTGCATGGCATGAGCTTCAAGGTCATTGCCTCGAACCGGCACAAGGTCATCCCGTACTTCACTGACACGTACCTGTTGGGCAAGAACGAGCGTGCGCAAGTGGCGTTGGTGGCGGATAACCCCGGGGTCTGGATGTTCCACTGCCATGTGGTCGACCACATGGAAACCGGCCTGATGGCCGCCATCGAGGTGGCGTGATGCGTCAGATTCGCCCCGCAGCGATTATCGACCGCAGCCGTGATCGTGATTTCATGCGCGAAGCCCTGGCCCTGGCCGCCGAAGGTGCGGCGCTGGGTGAAGTGCCGGTGGGCGCGGTGCTGGTGCAGGACGGTGAAATCATCGGGCGCGGTTTCAATTGCCCGATCAGCGGCAACGACCCCAGCGCACACGCCGAGATGGTCGCGATCCGCGCCGCCGCCCAGGCCGCCAGCAACTATCGCCTGCCGGGCAGTACGCTATACGTGACGCTGGAGCCGTGCAGCATGTGCGCCGGGCTGATCGTGCACTCGCGAATTGCGCGGGTGGTGTATGGCGCACTGGAGCCCAAGGCCGGGATTGTGCAGAGTCAGGGTCAGTTCTTTACCCAAGGCTTTTTGAATCACCGGGTGTTGTATGAGGGCGGGGTGTTGGCGGAGGAATGCGGCGCGGTGTTGAGCGAATTCTTCAAGGCCCGTAGAGCCAAGCCTTCAGAGTAAACACCGAATTACTGTGGGAGCGAGCCTGCTCGCGATAGCGGGCTAACATCCAACATCTTCGTTGGCTGAAAGGCCCTCATCGCGAGCAGGCTCGCTCCCACAAGTGATCTCCATTGTTTGGGAGATGGGGTTTTACTTGCGGGCGACGATGACGGCACGCATCGGCGCCGGCAGCCCTTCGATGGTTTTGCTGTGATCCTGCGGATCAAGGAAATCGCTCAACGACTGATACTTCATCCACTCCGTCCCGCGTTGTTCCTCGACCGTGGTCACGCTCACATCCACGCAACGCACATCGCTGAACCCGGCGCGGCGCAGCCACAATTCCAGTGCCGGCACCGATGGCAGGAACCACACGTTTCGCATCTGCGCATAACGGTCTTCCGGCACCAGCACTTGCTGTTGATCGCCTTCAATCACCAGCGTCTCCAGCACCAGTTCACCGCCCTTGACCAGGCAATCCTTCAGCGCCAGCAAATGCTCGATCGGTGAGCGGCGGTGATAGAACACGCCCATGGAAAACACGGTGTCGAAGCCTTCCAGATTGGGAGGAAGATCCTCAAAGGGAAACGGCAAGTGCCAGGCATTGGGCTCGGACAGGTAACGCTGGACGGCCTGGAACTGGCAGAAGAACAGCCAGTTCGGGTCGACGCCAATCACGCTGTCGGCCCCGGCGCCGAGCATGCGCCACATGTAATAACCGTTGCCGCAACCAACATCGAGGATGCGTTTGCCCTTCAGGTCCAGGTGCGGAGCTACCCGGGACCACTTCCAGTCCGAACGCCATTCAGTGTCGACATGCACGCCGAACAGGTCGAACGGACCTTTGCGCCACGGAGACAAACCCATCAGCGCGGTGCGCATTTGTGCGCGGGTCTCAATGTCGCAATCGGTGTCCAGCTTCAAGCCATTCAACAAATCGACTTCGCTAGGCTGAATCTTCGGCAACGCATCCAGCGCGCTCTGCCAGCGTTCCAGGTCGCCGTGACCTTTTTCCATTTTCTTGTCGAGTTGCGCTTGCAGGGTGTTGGCCCAATCGGCCAGCGGCGTGCCGGCCAAACGGCGGGCGAGGGGGGACAGATCAATCATGGCAAGGCAATCAACGAGGCAAAGTTAAGACACTGGAACCACGGCACGACTTTCGAGAACCCGGCGGCCAGCAGGCGTTCGCGGTGTTCTTCGAGGCTGTCGGGCTTCATGACGTTTTCGATGGCGCTGCGCTTCTGGGCGATTTCCAGTTCGCTGTAGCCGTTGGCGCGTTTGAAGGCCACGTGCAGGTCGGTGAGCAGCGCGTGTTCTTCGGGGTCGTTGAAGCGCAGCTTCTCCGAGAGGATCAGCGCGCCACCGGGCACCAACGATTGGTGAATGCGCGAGAGCAACGCGGTGCGCTGGTCCGGGGCAATGAATTGCAGGGTGAAATTCAGCGCCACCACCGAGGCTGACTGGAATTCCAGGGCAAGGATATCGCCCTCGATCACTTCCACCGGCAGCAACTCCTGGAACATCGAGTCCTGGCCATTGAGGTACTCGCGGCAACGCTCGACCATGGCCGCGGAGTTATCCACAGCGATCACCCGGCAACCGTCGGTGCGCACGTGACGGCGCAGGGCCTGGGTCACCGCGCCGAGGGACGAGCCCAGATCGTACAGCACGCTGTTGGGCTGGGCGAACTGCGCGGCGAGCACGCCGAGGTTTTCCACGATGGTCGGATAACCCGGCACCGAGCGCTTGATCATGTCCGGGAACACCCGCACCACGTCCTCGTTAAAGGCGAAGTCAGGCACCTGGGTCAAAGGCTGGGCGAAAAGGCGATCGGATTCTTTGCTCACGGCGGTTCCGGCGGTGTCGGTGGAAAAGGCCGGCATTTTAGCCAAATTGACGGGGGGATGCTTGGGTTGTCTGATAAAGCGTGGGGAAGGCGTGGCGGGAGTTCTGTTTTGCGAAAATCAGGGAGCAGAGCAAAGAGATGAGGCGCTGACTGGTGAGTGAATGGCCAAACCCCGAAAATGAGGTTTGGCCATTGATGGTTTAGCGTGGCTCCATCAATACGATATAAGTAGATTTTCCGGAAATCTTGAGTTCTTTATTTCTCTCGTTTACGCCTTTAAAATCAAATCCGATCTGATAATGCAGTTTTTCTCCGGTATTTTCGATTGCCTCTACGGTGAAGGATCCACTTTGGGGGTTATATTGGAAAGATGTAGTGAAGCCCGGGATGGTACCCGTTTCAAAGTAGTATGCTTCAAAAGGGAAGTTGGCGTCCGTGACTGAATAGGTACCAGACTTGATGTTTTTATCAAATACAAGCACTAGCCCTTTTTTGCTTCTGTGCGAGTAGTCTTGGGAATTAGCCCGACTGACCAAGGCGATCAAACTGCTGCTCGGATCGGCCTCAAATTCAACGATTTGGGTCTCGAAATCTACGCGATTGGAAACTGTGGCCACAGTTTTCGCGCTGACGGTAATAATTGGTTCTACACCAGCAATAGCATTTTTGCTTTTAAAAAAACTCATGATGTTCTTCCTTGGATAATATTTTTGGTGGGGTGAGGCCACTGAAATATTAAGTAGACGGAAAGAACTCGGCTACTGTCAGATCTGACAGGGTTTTATCACTTTTTGAAATAAGTAAGCGACTCTACTGCAATGGTTTTTCGTTTAATTGTTATTTGTTTTACGGGTAAACGCCGATGCCGCAATCCCCCACTGCCCCAGCCAGTAGCTGAGGATGATGATGTAAGGCGCAGCATTGAACGGCGAGGCGAAACGGTTGATGCCGATCACGCTGTCGGAGAACACGAACGCCACGGCACCCGCCGCCGCCAGCAGCGCCGAGCGTTTGGGTACGTCGGTGCCGAGCCTCGCCAAGGCGCGCCAGAGCATCGCGCTGATGGCCAGCCCATAGACGATCACCGGGATCAGCAGCAATCCCAAGCCATTGGAAATCAGGATCCCCAGCAGTACCGCGCCCACGCTCAACGCGAGGATCAACGGCAACAGCGCCAGGCGTCGGCAATCGCTCAAATAAGCCTTCAGATACGCTAGATGCGCGACCAAAAACGCCCCAAGGCCAAACACGAACAAATCCCCCGGCCACGCCAGCAACACGTCGCCGACCAAGGAGAAAATCAAACCCAGGCTGATCCAGCGCCGATAGTCACTGGGCGGTGCATCGTGCAACCAGCCGAGCAGGGCCAGCACCGGCAACGGTTTGACCAGCAGGCACAGCAACGCGGCATGCACGCTCAGGCCATACAGAAAGGTCACCGCGCCCATCAGCGCCAGAATCAGCCAGCCCACGATCAGTTAACCGCGATGGCGCAGTCGAAGGTTTTCACCGCCGGTACTTCGGGTGCCCACGGCTGTGAATAGGTCAGACGCAAACGGCCAGTACCGGTGGCAAAAGCCTGGAAGCGCCAGGTCGAGAGGCCGGCGCTGCCAACAATCCCGGCGTCTTCCGGGTTGCTATAGACCTCGGGACTGAGCGCACGCAACACGCCGCCGGCCGAATCCTGGATCGCCCAGCGGTAACCCGTGGTCGGGTTGCTTGGCAGGGTCAGGATCAGGTTTTGCCCGTTATGCAGTTTCGCCGGGCATTCGCTTTGTTTTTCCACGGTCACGTTCTGTTTCGATTGCGTGGCGCAAGCGCTCAGCAGGGCGAGGGCGAGGGGGATAAACAGGCGGGTGGGGGACATAAGTCAGCGGCTCCGGCATTCACGACGAACGGCGAGCATAACTGAAGATGAGACAAAGTGTGACAGTGCTGGGAATGGGGGGTGTCAGGGCTGGCGCCTTCGCGGGCAAGCCTCGCTCCTACAGGTGTGTGTGTCGATCACAAAAAATGCGAACGACGCACAACCCTGTAGGAGCGAGGTTTGCCCGCGAAAGCAATCGCACAGGCACTACATAACGATCAGAACAATATCTTCGCCACATCCGCAAAGCGCTTGGCAAAGTGCACGGTAATCCCTTCCTTCAGATAATCCGGCAGTTCTTCAAAGCTTCCACGGTTAGGCTCGGGCAGGATCAACTCGAAAATCTTCTGCCGACGCGCCGCGATGACTTTCTCTCGCACGCCACCAATCGGCAGTACATGCCCGGTCAGCGTCAGTTCACCGGTCATGGCCACGCCTTTTTTCGGCGACTGGTTGCGGGCCAGGGACAGCAGGGCGCTGGCCATGGTCACGCCGGCGCTCGGGCCGTCTTTCGGCGTGGCGCCTTCCGGTACGTGGAGGTGGACGAAGGCTTCGTCGAAGAACGTCGGATCGCCGCCAAATTGCTTCAGATTGGAGCTGACGTAGCTGTAGGCAATTTCTGCCGACTCTTTCATCACTTCCCCCAGTTGCCCGGTGAGTTTGAAGCCACGGTTGAGGGTATGAATGCGCGTCGCTTCGATCGGCAGGGTGGCGCCGCCCATGCTGGTCCAGGCTAGCCCGGTGATCACGCCGATGCCGGACAGTACTTGCTCATTACGGAACACCGGCCGGCCGAGTGAGGCTTCCAGGTCTTTCGGGCCGAGCTTGATCACTGCTTTCGGTTCGTCGAGCAACTTCATCACGGCCTTGCGCACCAGTTTGCCGAGGTTCTTTTCCAGCTGCCGCACCCCGGCTTCACGGGCGTAGCCGTCGATCAAGGCTTTCAATGCGTTGTCGCTGATGCTCAGGCTACCTTTGGACACGCCCGCTTTCTCAAGCTGTTTTGGCCACAGGTGACGCTTGGCGATCGCGACTTTTTCTTCGGTGATGTAACCCGACAGGCGAATCACTTCCATTCGGTCCAGCAACGGGCCGGGAATCGAATCCAGGGTGTTGGCGGTGCAGACGAACAGCACTTTCGACAGGTCCAGGCGTAAATCCAGGTAGTGGTCGAGGAATTCGACGTTCTGTTCCGGGTCGAGGGTTTCCAGCAGCGCCGAGGCGGGGTCGCCCTGGTAGCTCTGGCCCATTTTGTCGATCTCGTCGAGCATGATCACCGGGTTCATCACTTCGACGTCTTTCAACGCGTGGACGAGTTTGCCCGGTTGTGCGCCGATGTAGGTGCGGCGGTGGCCCTTGATCTCGGCTTCGTCGCGCATGCCGCCGACGCTGAAGCGATAGAACGGCCGGCCGAGGGATTCGGCGATGGACTTGCCAACGCTGGTCTTGCCCACACCCGGCGGGCCCACCAGTAACACGATGGAGCCGCTGATCTCGCCTTTATAAGCGCCGACCGCGAGGAATTCGAGGATGCGGTCCTTGATGTCATCGAGGCCGGCGTGGTGTTTGTCCAGCACCTTGCGCGCGTGTTTGAGGTCGAGTTTGTCCTCGCCGTACACGCCCCACGGCACTGAGGTCGCCCAGTCGAGGTAGTTACGGGTCACCGCATATTCCGGGGAGCCGGTCTCGAGGATCGACAGTTTGTTCATTTCCTCTTCGATGCGTTTCTGCGCCTGAGGTGGCAACACCTTGCCCGTCAGACGTTGCTCGAACTGCTCGATGTCGGCGCTGCGATCATCCTTGGTCAGCCCCAGCTCTTGCTGGATGACCTTGAGTTGTTCCTTGAGGAAGAACTCACGCTGGTGCTCGCCGATCTTGCGGTTCACTTCGGCGGAGATTTCTTTCTGCAGGCGCGCGACTTCGACTTCCTTGCGCAGCATCGGCAGGACTTTTTCCATGCGCTTGAGCATCGGCACGCAGTCGAGCACTTCTTGCAGCTCGCTGCCAGTGGCCGAGGTCAGGGCGGCGGCGAAGTCGGTTAGCGGTGACGGGTCGTTGGGGCTGAAGCGGTTGAGGTAGTTCTTCAGCTCTTCGCTGTACAGAGGGTTGAGCGGCAGCAGTTCCTTGATCGCGTTGATCAGCGCCATGCCGTAGGCCTTGACCTCGTCGGTCGGCTCGGTGGGCTGATGCGGGTATTCGACTTCCACCAGGTACGGCGGGCGATGGTGTTTGAGCCAGGTTTTGATGCGGACGCGGGTCAGGCCCTGGGCGACGAATTGCAGTTTGCCGTTTTCGCGACTGGCGTGGTGCACTTTGACCAGGGTGCCGTATTCCGGCAGGGCTTTGGTGTCGAAGTGGCGCGGATCTTCCTGGGGGGTGTCCATGAAGAACAGGGCCAGGGAGTGGTGGTCGGATTGGCTCACCAGTTCGAGGGTTTCGGCCCACGGCTCTTCGTTGACGATCACCGGCAGTACTTGCGCCGGGAAGAAGGGCCGGTTGTGAATCGGGATGATGTAGACCTTGTCCGGCAGGTTCTGGCCAGGCAGGGCGAGGCCTTTGCCGGTGGAGTGGTGTTCGGCGTTGTCTGTTTCGGCGTATTCGCTCGTGTCTTCAGGGAATTCTTGCTGGTCGGTCATGGGGCACCTGCGCAATAGGGTATGGGTCTTAGATGGGGCAGGTGGGGGGTGGTTTCAATGGGCCTGGATATTTCAGCTTGTGTGTTCAGGGTTTTGACAGGTGTTTGGACTTGGCGGCCTTTGGGCCGACCATGCTTTGGTTGGGTTGTGTACATATCCGTTGCTGCGGTAACGGCGGCTTAGGGTTTCGCCCTTACGGCGACTCACTTTTCCAGACGCCGAAAAGTAAGCAAAAGGCTTCGCCCCAAGCGTCCGGCCCCTCGCTGAGGCTCGGCGTTCCTTCGCTCCGGTATCCATCGGGGGGCATCGCCCTACGGTCTGCTTCGCTACGACCTACATGCGATGGGTTCGACTGCGTCGAACGGCGCTGCGCGCCAATCCCCAGATGAACACCTGCGCTCAGCCTCCCGAAGGGGCGGGTGGATCAAGATCAAAAGCCAGATCAAAAGCTGCAGGCGAGCTAACGCTCGGCCTGTTGAGTGGTGAGGGGCGGGTGTATGCCGATGGCTTTTTGTGGGAGCGAGGCTTGCCCGCGAAGGCGGCCTGACAGCCGACCAATCTCTCGCAGATGCACACGGTTCAATTGTGGGAGCGAGCCTGCTCGCGATGGCGGCGTGTCAGGCGACATCCATGTTGAATATCGGACCGTCTTCGCGGGCAAGCCTCGCTCCTACAGGGGATTTTGGATATCGCGGGGATTACCCACAAAAAAAGGCGACCCCTCACAGGCGTCGCCTTTCCTTTAACTGCCGCTACCGCTTATTCCGACAGTTTGTACGCAATCACATAGTCGCCCTGTTTGGTGCCCAGCGATCCGTGACCGCCCGCAACAACGAGCACGTATTGCTTGCCGTCTTTGCCGGTGTAGGTCATTGGTGTGGTTTGCGCGCCTGCTGGCAGGCGGCCTTCCCACAGTTGCTTGCCGTTTTTCACGTCGTAGGCGCGCAGGTACTGGTCGAGGGTGCCGCTCAGGAAGGCCACGCCACTGGCAGTGGTGAAGGCCCCGCCCAGGCTCGGTACGCCCATGCTCAAAGGAATTGGAACTGGCGAGCTGTCGCGCACGGTGCCGTTCTTGTGCATCCAGATGGTTTTGTTGGTGGTCAAATCGACCGCCGCCACGTAACCCCAGGCCGGTGCCTGGCACGGCAAGCCCATTGGCGACAGCAGGGCTTCGAGGATCACCCCGTATGGCGCGCCTTTGTTGGGCTGCACGCCTTCGGTTTCGCTGACGCGAGGGCCTTGTTTGGCGATTTCGGCGGCGGGGATCAGCTTCGATTTGAACGCCATGAAGCTCGGGTTCACAAATGCAATCTGACGCACCGGATCGACGGAAATGCCGCCCCAGTCGAACACGCCGAAGTTACCGGGGTAAACGATCGAGCCTTGCAGCGACGGTGGGGTGAACATGCCGTCGTAACGCAGGGATTTGAAGTCGATCCGGCACAGCATCTGATCGAACGGGGTCACGCCCCACATGTCGCGTTCCTTGAGGGTCGGCGGCACGAAGTTCAGGTCGGACATCGGTTGGGTCGGCGAAGTGTAGTCGCCTTCCACTGCGCCTTGCGGCACCGGAATTTCCTTGATCGGCACGATCGGCTGACCATTACTGCGGTCCAGCACGTAGATGCTGCCTTGCTTGGTGGACGCGAGCACTGCCGGTTTCACACCGTCTGCGGTTTTCAGGTCCATCAGGGTTGGCTGGCCGCCGACGTCCATGTCCCACAGGTCATGGTGGGTGAACTGGAAGTGCCAGCGCACCTTGCCGGTGGCGATGTCCAGCGCGGTCAGGCCGGCGGCGTGCAGTTCCGATTCAGGGGTGCGTGCGCCACCGAACTGATCCGGGGTCTGGTTGCCCATCGGCAGGTAGATCATGCCGAGTTTTTCGTCGACGCTGAATATCGACCACATGTTTGGCGAGTTGCGGGTGTAGACCTTGCCTTCGGCAATCGGCGTGGTGTCGTCCGGGTTGCCGCTGTCCCAGTTCCATACCAGTTTGCCGGTGTGCACGTCGAACGCGCGGATCACGCCGCTTGGCTCGTCGATGGAAACGTTGTCGGTCACGTGGCCGCCAATCACCACCAGGTCTTTGGTGACCGCTGGTGGAGAGGTGGAGTAATAACCGCCGGCGGTGAATTCACCGATGTTGGTCGTCAGGTCAACCTGGCCACCGTTGCCGAAGTCTTCGCACATTTTGCCGGTGTCGGCGTTCAGGGCGATCAGACGGGTGTCGGCGGTCGGCAGAAAGATCCGGCGCGGGCAGACGCTGGCAACTGGCGCGTTGGCAGTGCCGGTCGGGCTCTGCTCGGACGCGTAGGCGGCGTCATCGTGATAGGTCACGCCACGGCAGGTCATGTGTGCCCAACCCTTGAAGTTCGCCGCGTTCTGCGTGGAGAGCTTCGGATCGAAACGCCAGAGTTCCTTGCCGGTGTCCGGGTCCAGCGCGATCACCTGGCTATGCGGCGTGCAGACATAGAGCATGCCGTTGGCTTTGAGCGGGGTGTTTTCGGCAGTGGTTTCGCCCGGGTCGTTCGGGCCAGGCAGGTCGCCGGTGCGGTAGGTCCAGGCGGGAACCAGTTTGTTGACGTTCTGCGGCGTGATCTGCGCCAGTGGCGAGTAGCGATCGCCATGGGCGCTGCGGCCGTAGGAGTTCCAGTCGCCATCGGGCATGGCCGGGGCGGTGTTGCTCATGCCAGGCACGGCGTCACGATCCAGTTCGCCTTTGATTTCACCTGGGTTGGTGAACAGGCTGGCCAGCGCGGCGATACCGGCGATGACCACGGCAGCGCTCAGCACGCCGGTGCCGACCGGGTTGAACTCGCCGGTACGCAACGGGCGACGGAACCATGGCAGCAGCATGACGATACCGAGGGCAAAGAGCAGCGCCAGACGTGGCACCAGTTGCCACCAGTCCAGGCCAACTTCCCACAGTGCCCAAACCGTACTGGCGAACAGCACCACCGCGTACAGGCTCAGCGCCGCATAACGGTCGGCAAGCAGCAGCCCACCGGTCAGCATCAGGCCGATACCGGCCAGCAGGTAATACAGCGAGCCGCCGAGCATGCTCAGCTTGATCCCCCCGGCCAGCAAGGCCAGGCCCATTAGTAGAAGCACGATACCGAGCAGGCTCGGCAGCAGACGGCTTCGACTGAAAGCACCATCAGCGCTCATAGTGTGGTTCTCCGTGACGTTTTAAGTAAGCCCGCGCAAGTTCACTGTAGATGACGATCTGGCGCGGGCAGGGTTCATATAAAAAACGGTTGGACGCCGCATTCCCTTGTAGGAGCGAGGCTTGCCCGCGAAGACGGATTAACATTCAACAAAAGATGCTGATTAATAGATCGCCTTCGCGGGCAAGCCTCGCTCCTACAGGGATTTGTGGTGATTCTTAGAACGACGACTGGATCTTGATCCCGCCAATCAGCGCGTCATCGACCTTGTCCACGCCACCGGGGTGGCGGATGTATTGCAGGTTCGGGCGCACGGTCAGCCAGTTCGTGACGTGCACGCCGTAATAGAGTTCGGCGCTGTATTCGGTGTCCTGCGGTGGCAGGAACGACGGATCGTCGTAGTCGAAGACGGCGCGGGCCTGATTGGTCGCTTCGGCGTTTTTGCGATAAGCCGGGTTGACATGGACACGGGCCAGGGCAAAACCGATGTCGTCCCTGGCGCGGGCATCGAACAAGCCTTTGTAGACGACGCCAGCCTGGACGTAGTTATCGATGGCGTTGGTTTTCTTGTCGTGCATGGTGCCGTTGGCAAACACGCTCAAGCCCCGTGAATGGTCACTGGCGCGGCTGGTCAGCTGCTGCTGAATGCCGAGCCACACACCGTGCTTGCTCGATGCGCTGCGATAAGCCTCGCCACTCAGGGCTGCCGGCTGGCCGTTGCTGTCCTTGTAGACATCGGTGGCCTTGGCGTTGCTGTAGTAGTAACCGGCGCGGTATTCACCCGGCAGGCCATTGAATTTCGGGGTCCAGACCAGTTCCACCGGCAGAATCGCGCCCTGCGTGCCGCTGCCGCTGAGTTTGAAGCCGTTGTCGCGATCCAGGTTGGACGGGTTTTGCTCGTAAGCCCCGACCTGCGCGTACAACTGCGGCGTCAGGTGATATTTGACGCGCATCGCCCACTGGCTGACCGGCCAGTTGTACCAGATGTCGCCCACCCAGTTGCCGACCTGGGAGCCGCAGAACGCCAGGTTCTGGAAGTCGCAGGGGAAGCTGTTGAAGTCTTCGCCCTCGCCGAAGCGGCCGACTTTTATATCGAGCTTCTGATCGAAGAATTTCTGCTGATACCACATCTGCGTCAGGCGCCAGGTCTGGCCGCGGCCCCAGACTTCCTGAGCCGAGGTGAAACCGCCGACCCGCGGATCGTTGATCCGGTCGTTGCTGATGTTGTTGCCGTTGCGCTCGGTGATGGTCAGCTGAAATTCAGCGTCGTCCCAGCCGAGAATCTTCTGCAAGTCCAGATGGGTGCCAAAGCCAAACTGGTCGCTGTAGCGAGCGGTGCGGTCATGGTCGTAGCCGCCGTGTAGGTTGCTGCCCATTTCACCGGTGTAATCGACTTTGAAGTCGTAGCCTTTTTCCGAAAGTTCGGTGCGCGTACCGTTCCAGTCACCGAGCATCCACGGCGAATCGCTATCGAAGGCCGGTGCAGCCTGGGTGCAAGTGGCGAGGCTCAATGCGGTGAATCCACCGATCAGGCTCAGGGTTTTTCGACTGGCCATAAAGGGTAAGACAGCGCTGTCTCGCGGAGCTTGAAAATCGGGCATAGAGAAGAAATTCTTGGTCTTTTTCTAAAGGGGGTGAACTGAACGCAGCAGGAATGAAGCAGGGGGAAGCGTTTCAGCTGGACGGGCGTAAGGATAATGTTCTGTTACACATAGAGAAAGAGCTTTTACTGACATGGATCATTTCGGATTTGGTAATAGTTGCTCAAAGACCGGCACCGCAGTACCGGTCGGGCCGTGTGCGGTGTTAACCGGCATGTATCAGAGCGCGATTGATGCACCGTGGCGAGCCGTGGAGATGCACTCGCTGCAAGTGTCGGGTGCATTGCGAATTGAACGCTCGGCGTCCATGCAACAGCGAGAAATTATCGGCGATCAGCAGGTCGCCGGGTTGCCAGGCGTGAGCGTAAACGAACTGCGGATCGCACAGGCGCCGGTGCAGATCCGCGGCGAACTCGCTGATCTCTGATGCTTCGATACCGTGATACTCCAGCGAGTGACGGTTGAGCACCTGGCGGTTGGTGACGGCCGGCTCGCAGTAGCGCAGCACCCACTCGTGGTCTCGAGGATCATGTACCAACAGGGGCGACCGGACTTCGCCGCCATAGTGAGCGACTTTGTCGATACGGTAGGTCACCTCGATTGCCTGCCATTGCGCGAGTCGCTGTGCAGGCACCTGCCGGATCAGCGCGCGGGTATTAACGAAGGTGGTCTGCCCGCCAGCCTCGGGGCCAGGTGCTTGCAGGCAGTGGAACAGCTGGAATTCCGGGACTGTCGGCACAAAGACGCCGTCCCAGTGCAGGTGCATGTCATGGTGATCGAACACATGATCTTGCGCATCCCGGTGTTCGCGCACTTCAAGTATGTCGCCATACGAACCTGACTGAATTTCGCCCCATTGCCTGGCGTAGTGCACCAGCGCCGTGGGGGTGTGCAAGTCATGGCTGAAGTCGCGCAGGATTACCAAGTGATGTTGTCTGGCGAGCTCGCGCAATTCGTCGATCGGCAAGCGGGACAGGGATTGCCCGCTGAAAGTCGGTGTGATCGTCAGCCCGAACGGCTGATTGAGTTGTTTTTCGATGCATCCTTGCATGGAAAGTCTCCTGTGGTTGTGGGTCGATGCAGGGACTTTAGCCTGCGGCATACAACCAAGTCGAAGACGCAGCTCGGAGGATGTTTTACCGGTTTTTTCCTGGGGATCTTTTGCGAATGAGCCTGCTTGCGCGCAGGAGTTCTCCTACAGTTAACTCAGGATCTGTCCCGGTATTCGAAGAGGCACTTCCACCTGACCACACCCTCGGCTAAGGTGCGCGGCTTCCATTCCTTTCATCGCTCGAAGGCCCGGCATGACCGAACAGAACAACAACCCGCTGCACGGCGTGACGCTGGAACAGATCCTCAACGCCCTGGTTGAACACTATGAATGGTCGGGGCTGGCCGAGCGCATCGATATCCGCTGCTTCAAAAGCGACCCAAGCATCAAGTCGAGCCTGACGTTCCTGCGTAAAACCCCGTGGGCGCGGGAGAAGGTCGAGCGCCTGTACGTGAAGCTGATGCGCACCAAGCGCCCACTCTGAACATGGTCATACCCTCGACGCCAGGTTCTGCCGCGAGGCGTCATTATGTTGCCGTGGCTGCGGTTTTGGGCTGGGCCGGTTTGAGCATTCAGCTGTACCTGATTCTTTACTTACGCTGGAGTGTTGCGGCCAGTCTGCTGGGTGGGCTGGTGAGTTTTTTCAGTTTTTTCACCGTGCTGAGCAATACGTTGGTGGCGGTGGTGCTGACCTGTGAACTGACGTCCCGCGAGTCGGCAGCGCGACGCTGGTTTTTGCAGCCGTGGGTAAGCAGCGGGATTGCGGTGAGCATCGCCGTGGTCGGTATGGCGTACAGCCTGTTGTTGCGCCATTTGTGGCATCCAGAAGGCTGGCAATGGCTGGCTGACGAGCTGATGCATGACGTCATGCCGCTGCTGTTTCTGGCTTATTGGTGGTGCTGTGTACCCAAAGGTACGTTGCGGTTACGGCACATTGCGTTGTGGGTGACCTATCCGCTGGTGTACTTCGGCTTTGCGTTATGGCGCGGGCATCTGCTGGCGGTTTATCCCTATCCGTTCATTGATGTGGACAAGCTGGGTTATCCACAGGTGTTTGTGAATGCAGGGGGATTGTTGGCGGGGTTTGTGCTGATTTCGCTGGTGGTGATTGGGCTGGATCGGTGGCGCACGGATCGGCAGTGAACACTGTGGCGAGGGAGCTTGCCCCCGCTGGGCTGCGAAGCAGCCCTGAACCTGCAACCAGGTATTCTCTGACACACCGTGTTGTCCGGTTAGCGACTGCTTCGCAGCCGAGCGGGAGCAAGCTCCCTCGCCACAAAAAGCAGGTAACCACAATATTGTGGTTATTCCTCGTCACTGTCATCCAGTCGCCAGTAGCCGACGGCTTTCACGAACTGCTCGTCCAGCCCGTGCTCATCGAGCAATACCCGGCGGATCTGCCGTGACACTTTGGACTCGGTCGCCACCCACGCATACAGATTGCCATCGGGCACCTTGATCTGTTGCACGGTGGTCAGCAGGTTGTTTTTGCCTCCTTCACGCAACACCCAGATCACATCGACCTGGGCTGCGCTTTCCAGACGTTGTTGTTCGGCGCCGTTCTCCACTTCCACGATCACCAATGCCCGCCGATTGGCGGCCAGGCCTTCGAGGCGACGGGCGATGGCGGGCAGGGCGGTTTCGTCACCGATCAGCAGGTAGCTGTCGAAGATGTCCGGCACGATCATCGAACCCCGTGGCCCGCCGATTTGCAGGAACTGGCCAGGTTTGGCCTGCTCGGCCCAGGTCGAGGCAGGGCCATCGCCGTGCAGCACGAAGTCGATGTCCAGTTCCAGCGTGTTCAGGTCGTAACGACGTGGCGTGTAGTCGCGCATTTCGGGCAACGGGCCGTTGTCCTTGCCGGCGCCCAGCACCAGGTTTTCCAGCGCTGCCTCTTGCTCGGCATTCTGCGGGAACAGCAATTTGACGTGGTCGTCCGTTCCGAGGCTGATGAAGCCTGCCAGCTCAGGGCCACCCAGCGTAATCCTGCGCATGCGCGGCGTCAGGTCGACCACCCGCAGCACTTCCAGGCGACGGCGTTTGATCTCATGCATGACGCGGTGAATGGATTGGGATGGGGATTGCAGGATCACGTCAGTCATTCGGTTTTCTCCTGAACTGGTTGAACAGCGGGGCCATCGACGATGGCCTTGGCGGTGTTGTTAAGCAGGTCGCGCACCCGCAGGATTTCTTCCGGGCTCCAGCGTCCATGGTGCATTTGCAAGGCGTGGCGCAAGTTGTGCACCGCTTCGTGAATTTCGGCCGGGCGATCATGGCCGCGCAACGAGCGTTTGCTGACTTCAATGCGCATACGCACACCGTCCAGGGCAATCGCTTGTTCGCTTAATGACAGACGTCCGGCGTCGGTGATGCTGTAGCGTTTTTTTCCGCCCTCGGCGTCGCCCAGGATCATTTCGCTTTCTTCCAGAAAGGTCAGGGTCGGATAAATCACGCCGGGGCTGGGGCTGTAGGCGCCGTCGAACATGCTTTCGATCTGGCGGATCAGGTCGTAGCCGTGGCATGGCTGTTCGGCGATCAGTGCCAGCAACAGCAATTTCAGGTCACCGGGGGCGAATACCCGTGGGCCGCGTCCTCCGCGTTCGCGGCCGGGCCCGGGGCGTTTCTCGAAGCCGTCGCGGCCATCGCCATGTTCGCGGTGGGGGGAATGATGGTCTCTCATTTTTTGCGTTCTCTTGTCGTGTTTAGATACAACTTAAGATATATCTTAGATGGTTCGCAAGGCCCCCCGACCAACGGCTGATCACAACGCCAGACGAGAACGTCACTGAAAATGGCGCTTTCGCCGCTCCAAAATCGGCTTTTAAAACGGGCGAACAAGTTGAAATTAGTGTTAACTCTCTAAAGTGACGATTCACACCTTAATTCATTAGCTTTGTAATATCCCTCCTACAGAAATGGCAGTGTCGTTGTCGGCCTTTATTGCCAGTGTATTGGCTTTATGTAGTCTTGTTCTGACAGTCGAACAGCGACTTTAACAATACTTCGGTATTTTTCTTTCCTCGGTCACGGCACTTTGGCTACACACTTTGAGGAACTTGCCTGCTTACTTTCCAGATTGTTTGGTCGATCATCTTTCGGCGTTGAAAGTTGCACTGGAACATCACTGCTCGTGACGGTTGTGCTCCAGCGAAACTTTCAATGCTTAGACCCTTTTTATTTAAAAGACAGGTACTGAAAGATGTTCAAGAAAATCGCGTTTGCTGCTCCTCTGGCTATTCTGGCACTGAGTTCCTCGATGGCGTTTGCGGCCACCGAAGCCAAGCACTCCATCAGCATTGTTGCCCACGTGCCGTCTGACGATTTCTACGCGGTGCCAGTCGATGCGGACCTGGTCAACAAGGATCAGGACATGAGCTACAACCCGTCTACCGGCACGATGAGAACAGTCGACGGGCACTTCGACGTGCTGCACACCGCCGGCAAGGTGCACGCCCGCCTGGAAGGTGTGCCGAAGCTGATTGCCGGTAACAGCACCATCGATCTGAAAGTCGAGCTCAATGGCAAAACGCTGACGACGACTTCGCAAGAAGTTGTTGGCGACACCGAGTCCAACGTCCGCTATCGCGCACCGTTCAAAATCAGCGCGACCGGCGCCAAGCCGGCTGCGGGTGATTACACCGGCGTCGTCATGCTGGTCGTTGAACCTTCCGTCTAAGCAACATCGGCGACGGTAAAACGTTTACTTATTCAAGTAACGTAAACGGTCGGCAAGCTGTTTTGGTTTGTCGGCCGGGCTTTGACTTCCTTGTAATCAGAGTACTTGTTCATGTTCCCGATGACGCCCATCGCGGCAACGCTTGCGTTGCTGTTATGTAGCAGTGCATTTGCGGCGCCTACTTCCGTTGATCATACGCCTCGAAGTTTGCTGGCCCAGGCCAAGGGCCTGCCAGCGGAGTTCGAAGAGCATTTCTTCGATGTGCCATTGGCGGTGCGGGTCGAGCTCGATCAACAACCCCTCGGCGAGGCGATGATTGTGTTGTCTCGCGACGACCGGGTCACGTTACTCGAATTCACCGATACCAGTGACAGCCGCTTCAGTGTGAGCGAACGCGACACCTGGGCCACCCTCCTCAAACCCGGCGTGGCGCTGGGCACCTGCACCGGACAATGCCCGGAACAGATGCTGGCGGTGCACTACAACCTGGAGAACTCATTGCTGTCGATCGTCACCGAAAATGCCGAGCGCGACACTGATGCCAAGCGTTTCTACGATCAGCCTGAAGGCGGCAGCAGCGGCCTGATGGTGCGCAACCAGCTCAATCTCAATGGCGGTCAGGATCAGGACCTCGGCGGGCGTTTCGGCCTGGAGGCCAGCGGCAGCCTGGGCAATTGGAGCCAGACCTTCAACATGCAACTGGCACGCCTTGGCGGGCCGGACACCAAGACCTATCACGCCGTACACGAGCTTTACACCCAGCGCGAACTGCAAGGCAGTTTTTTTCGCCTGGGCTACTTCACCCCCAATTCCGAAGGCCTGACCCGTCAGCCGCGCTCGTTCGGCACCAGCCCCGACACCGCCGTGGGCGTGATGTACGGCAGCTCCGACAGCCTGGCGATCGACAGTCCAAAACCCAGCGTCTATCCGGTTTATGTCACCGCCAATCGACAGGCCTCGGTGGAGATTTTCCGCGATGGTTTGCTGATCAACACCCAATCGGTGCCGGCCGGTTTGCAGACCCTCGACACCCGGCCGTTGCCTGGCGGTATTTACGAGGTAGAAGTGCGCCTGATCGAAGACGGTCAAACCACCTCGACCACCCAGGAACTGATCTACAAACCGAATAACTGGCGCAATCACGATGAGCGCTGGCGCTACAACCTGTTCGCCGGACAGGAAAGCAAACTGCTCAGCAACTGGGATCAACAAAACAGCGGCGATGCGACGGCGGGAGCTGCGATCAACTATTTGTTGCACCCCCGTGTGATCCTCGGGCTGTCGGCACGTCAGGTTCGCAACACGCTGCAGTACGGCAGTTCCATCGACTGGAGCCTGGCCAACAGCATCAACCTCTACGCCAACCTGTACCAGACCGAAGACCACGGCACCGGCGCCGATCTGCAAGCGCTGTACAACTATGGCTCCGGCAGTCTGGTGGTGAGCCACAACCGCAGTTGGCTTGACACCACCAACACCTACGACACGCTGCCCGACGGTACCCGCGTGCGCCAACGCAACGTGTTCACCGGCGAGACCAGCAATTCATCGCTGGCACTGAACCACCGGATCAGCCGCAAAAGTTCGCTCAACGCGCGGGTCTCCCACAGCGAAGGCAATGTCGAAGGTGTTGGCATGGACCTGGGCTGGACGCAACGCACGACGTTGCTGGGCAGCGATGCCAATTGGCGGCTCTCGTTGTTCGATCGACCGGGCAGTTACAGCAGCGGCGACGCGCGCAATCGCGGCGTCGACCTGAGCATCAACATGGCGCTGGGCGGTCCAGGACAGCAGGTTTCCGGCAGCATCGGCAGGCGG